>JABDNM010000195.1 GCA_013043825.1 Flavobacteriaceae bacterium | reverse complement strand
GTGCTTCCGGTGCGGTGATGGCTATCATGGTTTTCATGGCGGCCTATGCTCCCCATACTGAAGTTCGTATCCTGCGATGGAATTTGAAACTATGGCACATCGTTGCTTTCTTTGTTGTTTGGGACCTGGTTAAGTTTCCCACTTCGGGGAATGCCGGGGGCCTACTAGTACATTTTGGAGGAGCCCTTTTTGGGTATTTCTATGCACGACAGCTACTGAAAGGTAAAGATATAGGCAGTTGGTTCGAATCATTTATGGATGGAGTGGCGAATATTTTCAAGACCAGGAAAGCCAAACCCTTCAAAAAAGTACATCGAAATAAAACAACACAATCTCAATCCCAACGTTCTAAGGAGAAGGTGGGCAAATCTGATCACCAGAAACGAATAGACGCTATTCTGGACAAAATAGGGAAAAGCGGTTATGAAAGTCTGTCCAAGGCGGAAAAGGATTTTCTATTCAAAGCTGGCAAAAACGACTAACCAGTAAATTTTACATTTGAAGGGACTCGGTCTTTTGGGGAAGGTAATCTATGTCATGAATGTAATCGTCGCATTACTATTGGTGATCTCGTTCGTTTTACCTCTGCTTCCGCCCACAACGTTCCCTACCTTATCTTTACTGAGTTTGGCGGTATCGCCCCTCATACTCCTCAATATCATTTTTACCATTTATTGGTTGTTTAGGCTGAAGAAGCGATTCCTATTCTCCTTTGTGGTCCTGGTGATCGCCTACTTCCATTTTAACCCCTTCATCGAGATCTCTTCAGAAGGGGATACATCGGACTACACCAAAACGTTATCGGTATTGACCTACAATGTACATCTCTTTAACGCCTATGAGAAGGAACCTAAGGAGCAAGAGGTAATGCAACAGTTTTCAGAATTACTGAAGACGGAAAACCCCGACATTGTCTGTATTCAGGAGTTCTATTCTGATTATACCACCGATATGTCCAACTATCCTTATCAATTTATTCACTTCAAAGAAGCTGGGAATAAACTGGGTCATGCCATTTTTTCCAAATACCCGTTGATCAACAAGGGTGGTTTCGATTTTAATGATTCTCATAACAATACTATTTATGCCGATGCTATCGTGGGAGGTGATACGATTCGTATTTACAATTTACATCTTGAATCTTTGGGAATCCAACCCAGTGTGAGTTTCCTCCAGAATCGCGATACTGAAAAGTTGAAGAATCGTATTTCAGAAACCTTTGTGGCACAGGAAAAGCAGATCGAACTTATTTTGAATCACAAGAGTAAGTCACCATACCCAGCAATACTATTGGGTGACTTTAATAATACTCCCTTTTCGTATACCTACCGGAAATTGAAACGTGATATGAAAGACGCCTTCCTGAAAAGGGGCAATGGCTTGGGAACTACCTACCTTTTCGATTCGTATCCCATGAGGATTGACTACATTCTTTTATCGCGGGATATGGACGTGGTAAAGTTCAAAACGATTAAGAATTCTTTTTCAGATCACTACCCGGTCACGGCAACCATTGGATGGTAAGATACGAGTATCACTTCCAGTACAGCTCAGAAAGATAACTTCTGGGATTCGAGGTATAAAAGTGCATTCGGGCCTTCATTGAACAACAAATCCAAAATAGAAAGATTGGGCAGGAAGCCATGATGCGATTCCAACACCTGCGTATAGGGATCGAAACCATGGTCTGGTTCGTTTTTGGCTTCCACCAATTTTCTTAGGTCGGTGCAGGTGGGTGTAGGCTCATAAACTGTGGTAAAACTAAAATGAGTTTCAAGTCCCAGCAGTTCACAAACGGTTTCAAAAACAACCAGGTTGTGATCAAGGAGTCCTACTACAGGAATTTCAAAAAGTGGAGCAAGTTCATCTTCGTAAAACTCGAAGAAGGGTGAGGTGCGATAGGCAGATTGCAACGACTTCCAGTGCTGTGATTGCCATGGAAAGCTATTTTCTACCTCAACCTCGCTTGTTTTTCTCCGTTTGCCACTTTTGGTATGTTTAATGGGAACATTGAGCAAGAGTTTGCCATTGGAATGCGCGATATAGGTCCTGTTGCGATAAGTTTGTTTTTGAAAATTATCAAACCGTTCGAAAACTACCTCTTCCGCCCGAACCACCGCCACCATGTGGGCAATGGAAGGAAAGTAGGTGGGATGGATAAGGATTTTCATAGGCAGGAATGATCAAATAGCCCGGTTCAATGCTAGACCATAGGCTACTTTGTGGGTTTCTTTTTCTTTCTTTTTCTGAAAAAACTAAAAACAAACCATCCGCCCAAAACGATGAGGAAATACTTGAAATAAGATACCGGTGCTCCGCTTCCTCCCACAGTAGTAAAGACACGATCCCAGCGAACCTTGCTCATCCCCGATTTATTGGCATCCAGGCTCATCCAAATAAAAACCGGTTTTCCAACTACATGGTTGAAAGGTACATATCCCCACATTCTCGCATCCTGTGAGTTGTTCCTATTATCTCCCATCATCCAATAATAGTCCTGCTTAAAAGTATATTGCGTGATCGGTTCACCGTTAAGCAAAACCTGAGTTCCTTCCTGACTAATAACGTTTTCGATCCCCAGTTCACTACCTTCATAGACCTCGATGATACGTTTGTAGAACGGAATGCTTTCTGTATCGATATTGACAGTAGCCCCAGCTTTCGGAATATAAATTGGGCCGTAGTTATTCACTTCCCATTGGTAATTAGGACTGTTGGGGAAAAGGTCGTCTCCACCTTTTGGGAAGCTGAAGATCTCCACAGATTCGGTTGTAGGTTCTTGACGGATCCATTCGGCCTGTTCTTCTGTAATATTGACATTCAATTTGTTGAAATTGGGTTGCATTTTCAACTTGTTGATATCGTCCACTCCAATGTGACCAGTTATTTCCACAGTGGTCGAATCCCTTGAAGCCTCATGCAAATAGGATCTTCCGGGCTCCTTCAAGTACGCCTGAACTCGCTCATCGTCCCAAATGGTTTTATCCATGGTGTAGAAACGCATCGCTTCCGTAATGTTGAATTGTGAAAGGAACGTATTATCCAACGGTTCCCTGGAAGTCACGGTCTGGTAGAACATTAATTTTGCCCGGTCCGGCAGATCATTTTTCTTCCCGTTAATATGCACATAGCCATTTTTGATCTCCAATGAATCCCCGGGCAAAGCCACGCAGCGTTTCACATAGTTAGATTTCTTGTCTATGGGCTTGTACATATATCCGGTGGGCGGTGGTCCTATATCAACATATTCATCCACGGGCCAGCTAAACACCACTATATCGTTATGTTTTATATCCTGAAATCCAGGAAAACGCAAATATGGAAACTCAAGACCACTGTAATACGATTTTGCACCAGAAACCGGCAACCGATCATGGACCATGGGCAGGGCTATAGCAGTAATAGGGGCTCTGGCACCATAATGAATCTTGCTTACAAAGAGATAATCCCCTACCAAAAGCGTTTTTTCTAAGGATGAAGTAGGAATCGTAAAGGGTTGCATGAAATAGGTATGAACCAGGGTGGCTGCGACAACAGCAAATAGAATTGAGCTAGTCCATTCTCCCACCGAGGTCCTGGGTTTTCTGCTCCTGTCTGGGATATGCTGCAATTTCTGAGTGTAGTTGATGTAATAAAGGTATAACCCCAGCGTGATCAATACCAGAATGGTATCTGTTGCCTTATTGAATCCAAAACTTCGTGCGGTTTCGACCCAGATCACGGGAAACATGATCAGGTTTACAATGGGAATGAACAGCAATAGTACCCACCATCGCGGACGGTTAATGATCTGCATCAATACAACCGCGTTGTATATAGGAATTCCCGCCTCCCATGCTTTTCTTCCGGCCGCTACGTACAATTTCCATGTTCCCAGAAAATGAACGAGCTGCACGATCAAGAAAAATAATAACCAGCCTGTTAAAGTCATAATTGGTGTTTTTACTGAAGGAAGAATAGATCCTTCAATTTTGTCATTTGTTTGTGTTTTTCAGTCTTAATACATCCTCCATGGTGTATACCCCTGTTTTACCTATCAACCAATTCGCTGCCAGCAGGGCCCCCAAGGCAAAACCATCCCGGCTGTGTGCTTGATGCTCGATCTTGATCGTGTCAATGTTAGAACGATACAACACCCGGTGTGTACCCTTAACATCATCCATTCGCTCTGCACGAATAGGAATTGAATCTGCATCATCACCATTGTCTAAATGCCATTTATTCTTCGGAAGGTGTTTTATGATCCCTTCCGCCACCGAAATAGCCGTTCCGCTGGGAGCATCTTTCTTTTCGGTATGATGGATCTCTTCAATCTCCACCTGGTAGTCTTTCCAGGGCTCCATGAGTTGTGCCACGTACTCGTTCAACTGAAAGAATAAGTTCACTCCAATGCTGAAGTTTGACGCATACAGGAAACTTCCGTTACTACTTTCACATTTTTTTAATACTTCATCATAGCGATTTAACCAGCCCGTTGTTCCGCTAACAACCGGCAGCCTGTGCTCAAAGCAACGTACAATATTAGCCACCGCCTGTTCAGGAGCAGAAAACTCAAGGGCTACGTCGGCTTCATCCAACTTTCCTTCCGAAGAATCGATCGTGGACCGATACACCACGCTATGTCCGGCTTTTTCAGCCAGATGCTCAATGGTTTTACCCATTTTCCCATATCCCAGTAAGGCGATTTTCATTTTAGATCGATCTTAAAAGCAAGTCCGTAACTTGGCCGGTTGTCCAACATTTCGTTATTGAGCTTAGGTAGCAATGTGAGATCATCGCTTATGTTATACTGTCGAAGATGCGCATCGACATTAGCGTCCACAATATTCAATATGTAGAAGGCGATTGAGACAATGATACTCACATCCCGGTTTCTACTCGCATTCTTCTGGGCATCTATGAGGCGATCGGTTGAAATGCCCTGAAATTCGTCATCCTCAAAGCCAGCCAGCCGTCGTTTGTAGGCATCCCGAAACCGATTGTAATCTTTGGTATTCCTGTTGTAAAAATAGATACCGCTTCCAATACCAACATAAATGATCGGGATTTTCCAGTATTTTTTGTTATAAGCTTGTCCTAGACCTGGAACAACCGCCGAATAGAATGCGGCCTTGGAAGGAGCCAATGGGTCGTATTCATCTTGGTCAATAAGGGTATCCTGGACCACAATACTACGCTCTTCCTTCAACTGAAGGCTGTCTTGTGTTTGAGCAAGGACCGAACAACCAATAAAAAGAAGGATATGAAAAATATTATTTCTCACGTTTAATGAGGTTCAGAATGCGTTGGAAGTCTTCTTCATTCTTGAAAGGAACCACAACCTGCCCTTTTCCTTTGGTATTTGCTTTCACCGTCACTTTTGAATCCAGCAAATCTGATAATTCGCGGCTCCCCTTGTTTGCGAAATGGGGTGTAACCGAAGGAGATTTTGATCTTTTCTCGCTGGGCTTTTTAAAATTTCGTACAAGGGCCTCTGTCTCACGGACCGATAATGAATTGCTGAGGATCTTCTCATAAATATCCAACTGATCTTCAGGATTTTCCACATTGATCAGTGCCCGGCCATGCCCCATGGAAATAAACCCGTCACGCATGCCGGTTTGAACGATGGGGTCCAGTTTCAGCAAACGAAGGTAATTGGCCACGGTGGATCTGTTCTTGCCAACCCGGTCGCTAAGCGCTTCCTGAGTGACTTGAATTTCTTCAATGAGCCGTTGATAGGAGAGGGCGATCTCAATGGGATCCAGATCTTGCCGTTGAATATTTTCTACCAGGGCCATTTCCAGCGATTCCTGGTCGTTCGCTATGCGAATATAAGATGGAATAGTCGTTAAGCCAATAAGCTTGGAAGCCCGGAATCTCCGCTCACCACTCACCAATTGATATTTGTTGAAATCCAACTTGCGAACCGTTATGGGCTGTATTACTCCCAATTCCTTGATGGACGACGCAAGTTCCCGCAATGTCTCTTCGTTGAAGCTGGTTCTTGGCTGATTGGGGTTCATCTCAATGGAGTCCAGATCCAAATCCACGATGTTACCCACTAGCTTTTCGGCATTTTTATCTTCTACAGACTTAATATCGGTGGCCGGGTCCTTCAGCAGTGCTGAAAGTCCGCGCCCCAATGCCTGTTTTTTTGTTGCTTTCGCCATGTATCCTTAGCCGTTTTTCTCGATTAATTCGTTAGCCAAACTTAAGTAATTATTAGCACCTTTGCTACTGGCATCATAACTAATAATACTCTCCCCATAGCTGGGTGCTTCACTTAAACGAACATTACGCTGTATGATTGTATCAAAAACCATCTCATCAAAGTGTTTTTTGACCTCTTCCACTACCTGGTTTGAGAGTCTCAGGCGGGAGTCGTACATGGTAAGTAACAAACCCTCTATATCGAGTTGAGGGTTGTGTATTTTCTGAACGCTTTTAATGGTATTCAGTAGCTTGCCCAGCCCTTCCAGTGCAAAGTATTCACATTGAATTGGAATGATCACGCTATCGGCAGCAGTCAACGCATTCAGTGTAAGTAGTCCAAGCGACGGCGCGCAATCTATTAAAATGAAGTCGTAGTCAGCTTTTAGTGGTACAACCGCTTTTTTCAACATGGATTCTCGCTCCTCTTTATCCACCAATTCAATCTCAATGGCAACCAGGTCTATATGCGAAGGGATCAGGTCTAAATTTGGTGAATTAGTGGGTATGATTGCATCTTTGGCAGCTATGGTGTGTTCGAGCAATTGATAGGTTCCTTGTTCCACACCCTCCACATCAATACCCAAGCCCGATGTCGCATTCGCCTGCGGGTCTGCATCGATCAACAGGATCTTCTTCTCCAAAACGCCCAGGGATGCCGCCAGATTAACGGAAGTAGTGGTTTTACCCACCCCTCCTTTTTGGTTGGCGATCGCGATAATTTTACCCATTAATTTCCTACAATTTTAAGAGCTAAAAATACGATTAATTATGGGTATAGAAAATCTAATTTGTTAACATGAAGTGAACATTTTAACCCCGCAATTTCGATTCTAATTCCGAGGCTAAGAGAATATATTTTATATTGCGTTTTAAGTTGATCGTGGTACTAATGAAGTGGAAGAAACTTTTCAGAATCAAGAATTTAGCAATCTTGTTCGTGTTGTTTGCATTGGCATTTACGGTTTGGTATTTTCAATTGTCAAACAGGCACAAGGCCATCGTAAAGACTACCCTTTTGCATAGCTTCGGGATCATCGACAACGATTGGGAAATTGAAGAAAGTACGTACGCCTGGAAACTGGAGTCTCCCGAACTGTTAGTAGATAATATTTACCAATCCATGGATGGCCCACAGGCAGTGCTTAATTTAAACATGAATCCAAACTCCGAAAAAGTACAGTGGATCACAGGTTTTAAGGCTGAAGTCTTGCGCGAAGGAACCAGCGAACATAATAACGACTTGCTTTGTCATACCAACATCGACTACTATGACGCGGTTCATTATAAAAATCTGAAACTGCCTAAGCGCATCAATACCGTTTATCCCAGGTTGGGAACCTTATCAAACGGTATCAACGAATTGAACTTCCCAGACGGATTTGGATTCCCAGTTGCCAGTGATGATGCCTTCATCATTGCTTCCAGAACACTGAACCACAATATTGAAAACGCATTTTTCAAGGTCAAACATCATATCGAACTGAAAACGGCCCCCGCCAATGCCAATTTAAAACCCCTGGTACCTAAAGGATTGGTTTTAATGCTGCCATACGATCTGGAAAACCCTTACAAATCGAAGAAGAATGACCCAAATCTCTGCTCCCCCATCGACCTCAAGAATCATTCGGGTCCGGGTGAAGACGGGGTATCTCTATCTGCCCATTGGAAATTGCCGGAAGGGGAGACCCGTTATGAATTCGATATAACCTATCAGTTGAATTTAAACGAGAATACTACCATTCATGCTATGGCAGCGCATTTACATCCCGGTGCTCAGAAGTTCGAGTTATTCGATATCACTTTAAATGAAACAGTCTATTCGTTTGAATGTGAAAACTATGCCGATAAGATTGGATTGAAAAACGTGCCTAACTATTCCAGTGTGGAAGGAATCGAATTGTTCTCAGATCACCAATACAAGTTGATCCTGGATACATATAATCCAGGTACCGGCTTTCGGGATATGATGGCCGTACTCTTTATATACCTTTACGATAAAGAACTTGAACAGGTCTTAATTGAGCATGATCTTACCGGCTTGTCCGTAACGAATTAAGATTTCTTTTTGGACCTTATCATCGCTTCCAGCATGTCCCACATGTGTTCGGGAACTTCCTCCAGCAAATTCATCTGTCCGGCACCTTTGAGCCATTCTCCACCGTCGATAGTAATAACTTCACCGTTCAGGTATGCCGAAAAATCGGAAACCAGGTAAGCAGCAAGGTTAGCCAATTCTTGGTGCTCCCCAACCCGTTTCAGGGGTACTTTTTTAGCAAGGTCGAACTTTTCCTTTAAATCTCCGGGGAGCAGCCGGTCCCAGGCACCTTTGGTAGGGAAAGGCCCGGGAGCGATCGCGTTGAATCGCATACCATATTTGGCCCATTCCACAGCCAGGGATCGGGTCATCGCCAATACGCCTGCTTTGGCGGTCGCGCTGGGAACCACGTAGGCAGAACCCGTCCAGGCGTAGGTCGTTACTATATTTAGCACAACCTTGTTGGTTTCTTTTTTCTCGATCCAATGTTTCCCGAACGCCAGGGTACAATTCTTGGTTCCCTTCAATACAATATCGATAATCGTATCAAAAGCGTTGGCAGATAATCGTTCGGTGGGGGAAATGAAATTTCCGGCAGCGTTATTCAATAGCACATCGACCGTTCCGAAGGAATCAATTGCAGCCTTTACCATAGCTTCAACCTCTTCGTAATGACGAACATCGCATTGAACCGCCAATACTTTTCCACCGGTTTGAGCTTCTAATTCGGTTTTGACCGACTCCAATTTTTCTATATTCCTGGACGTAATAACCACGTTGGCCCCTAGTTCAAGGAAATAAGTAGTCATTGCTTTTCCCAATCCGCTACCACCACCGGTAACCACTATTGTTTTGCCCTTGAGCGCGTCATCGCGCAGCATTTTTGCCTTAAGATCCATGTGTTTATTTTAGAATTGTAAAAGTAGTAAAAGGAATGTAAAACTATTATGCTTGCATAATTTTTAATCTTCCTGGTTCCTGTAAGAATACACAACACAATGTTTGAAACGTGGATCCCCGGCGATCTTCGGGTGCTGGACTGTACCCATATTTTGCATCCCAATTTTTTCCATCACATGAATGGAAGGATGGTTGGTGTCCGTTGCAAATGCAAGCACTTCCCGTATCTCGAATTTCTGAAAGGCGACATCCAAACAGGCGGCCGCAGCTTCGGTTGCATATCCCTTACCCCAGGCCGATCGTTTCAATCGCCAGCCAATATCAACACATGGCGTATACTCACTTTCCCAGGTTTGATGTGCCAATCCCGTAAACCCGACGAATTCATTAGAGCTAAGTACATCCACTGCAAAGTAACAAAAGCCATATTCATTAAAATGCTTTTGCAATCGGCCTACCAGGGCATCCGATTCCTGTCTGGTAAGTATTTTCGGAAAATGACGCATCACCTCTGGATCGGCGCACATCTCTGCAAACGGAATAAGATCATCATCGGTCCAGTTCCGAAGACCAAGACGCTTAGTTTTTAGCACATAATTTTTCATTCTGAAGTAGAATCGATAAGAATCTCGAGCATTTCTATAGCAGCTTCGCTGATCTTGGTACCTGGCCCATACACAGCTACCGCACCTGCCTCGAAGAGGAATTCATAATCCTGAGGTGGGATCACACCTCCAACAATCACCATGATATCTTCTCGTCCCATCTTTTTCATTTCTTCAATTACTTGCGGAACTAAGGTCTTATGTCCCGCGGCAAGCGAAGAAACACCCAGGATGTGTACGTCGTTCTCGACGGCTTGCTTTGCGGCTTCGGCTGGTGTTTGAAATAAGGGGCCAATGTCTACATCGAAGCCTACATCGGCATATCCGGTAGCGACCACTTTGGCTCCCCGGTCGTGACCGTCTTGTCCCATTTTCGCGATCATGATACGAGGGCGTCGCCCTTCCAATTCTGCGAACCGGTCGGCTAATTCACGCGCCTTTTCAAAGGATGGATCTTTTTTGATCTCTTTACTATACACGCCACTAAAGGATTTGATCTTCGCCTTGAACCGACCGAATTCGGCCTCCAGGGCATCACTAATTTCTCCCAAAGTAGCTCTTTCCCGAGCTGCTTCTATCGCTAAAGCTAGTAAATTTCCCCGACCCGATTTGGCACATTCGGTTAATTTTGAAAGGGATGCCAGTACCTTTTCGGTATTCCTCTCTGCTTTTATCTTAACCAAACGTTCTATCTGGCCATTCCGAACCTTCTGGTTATCCACATCCAATATTTGCAACGGATCCTGTTGTTCCAATTCGTATTTGTTAACACCCACAATGATATCCTGACCACTGTCTATGCGTGCCTGTTTTCTGGCAGCTGCTTCTTCTATCCTCAATTTGGGGATACCTGCTTCAATGGCCTTAGTCATACCGCCCAATTCTTCTACTTCTTCAATAAGATTCCATGCCTTGTGGGCGATCTCATGAGTGAGTCGCTCTACGTAATAGCTCCCAGCCCAGGGATCCACAGTTCGTGTGATTTGGGTCTCTTCCTGTAAAAAGATCTGAGTGTTCCTGGCAATTCGCGCCGAGAAGTCGGTTGGAAGAGCAATCGCTTCGTCCAGTGCGTTGGTGTGTAGGGACTGTGTTCCTCCAAAGGCTGCCGCAGCTGCTTCTATACAGGTGCGTGCTACGTTATTAAATGGATCCTGCTCTGTAAGACTCCAACCGCTGGTTTGACAATGGGTGCGCAATGAAAGAGATTTCTCATTTTTAGGATTAAACCGACTTACCAATTTTGCCCATAACATTCGTGCCGCCCTCATTTTAGCAATCTCCATAAAATGGTTCATCCCAATTGCCCAGAAGAAGGAAAGTCGGGGAGCGAATTGATCGATGTCCATCCCGGCTGCAATTCCGGTACGGATGTATTCCAGTCCATCGGCCAGAGTATATGCCAGTTCGATATCACAGGTAGCACCTGCTTCCTGCATGTGGTATCCGGAAATAGAGATGGAGTTGAATTTTGGCATATGCTTCGACGTGTACTCGAATATGTCACTGATTATCTTCATGGATGGAGTAGGTGGGTAGATATAGGTATTCCTCACCATAAACTCTTTGAGTATATCATTCTGAATAGTTCCTGCCAGCTCCTTGCTTTGTACCCCTTGCTCTTCTGCTGCCACGATGTAAAATGCCATTATTGGGAGAACTGCCCCATTCATGGTCATGGATACGCTCATTTTATCCAATGGAATCTGGTCGAAAAGGATTTTCATATCCTCAACGCTATCGATAGCGACCCCTGCTTTCCCAACATCGCCAACAACACGCTCGTGATCGCTGTCATATCCCCGGTGAGTAGCCAGGTCGAAGGCAACGGAAAGGCCTTTCTGACCGCCAGCCAGGTTCCGCCTATAAAATGCGTTGCTGTCTTCGGCCGTAGAAAAACCCGCATACTGCCGGATGGTCCAAGGGCGCCGCACATACATTGTAGAGTAAGGTCCACGGAGGTTGGGAGTTATTCCGGCAGCAAAATCCAAATGTTCTAATCCTTCTAGGTCTTTTCCTGAATAGGACTCCTTCACATCGATTCCTTCGGCGGTTGGGTGTGTGACTCCTGAAGCACTATTTTTAGTGGCTTTTAAGTTTTCCAGGGAAAGATGTTTCAGGTTCTTTCTACTCATTGTCCAATCGTTCTTGTTCCACTTTTTCAGCAAGTCTTCTCGGTATGATAGGTGGAAACAGTGTTTTCCGCGGGTTTTTCTTCAGAAATGGGTATAATTCCAGTTGGTCCTTCATAATCTCGTCCTTGTGTTCAAACCTATTGATTCCCACCAGCGTAATTGTACCCGAATCGAATAATTGCTGCTCTTTCTCAGCGGTCTCAGCAATTTTTTGTTGAATGACGCCCTTTTCAAGTTGTTTTAGGAAGCCACTTTGTTCTTCGATCTCCTTAAAA
>JABDNM010000193.1 GCA_013043825.1 Flavobacteriaceae bacterium | reverse complement strand
GCCTTTATCCGTTTGGGTACCGATTTGAACACGGCTTTCTACGAAATAGAGGTTCCGCTGGTGGTGTCACCCAACCTGCCAAACCCATCCGATGCCGATGCCGAGATCGTATGGCCTGCCGAAAACCGCCTGGAGTTGCCCTTAGAGGCACTTCAGCAATTAAAAACACTGGCCTTGGGCAGCCGTGAAGGACTATTGGACCCCGATCCAATTACGGGGATTACCTATGCTGAAGATGGCGTGATAGAAGCCAACGAAGGATATCGATTCGGTATCAAAGGAAATCCGAGTTTCGGAAATGTACGGGTCATTATGCTCGGACTTCGGAATACCTCAAATGTTTCGGTTTGCGGGGAAGCATGGTTCAATGAACTACGACTTTCAGAATTAGATAACAAAGGAGGCTGGGCTGCTATTGCCAGCATCGACGCCAACCTGGCCGATTTCGCCAATATAAGTGCTAACGGGCGAATTAGCACCATTGGTTTTGGATCCATCGAACAGGGACCCAACCAGCGAAGCCTGGAGGATACCGAGTTGTACGATGTGGTGACTAACTTTAACCTTGGGCAAATGCTGCCTTCGAAATGGGGAATACAGTTGCCGTTCAACTACGGGATTGGAGAAGAGACCATCACTCCAAAATACGACCCCGAATTCCAGGATATCGAATTGCAACAGCGACTCGACAACGCCGAGGATCAGGAAGAGAAAGACAGGATTAAGAACCAGTCGGTAAATTATACCAAAAGGCAAAGCGTCAATTTCATTGGAGTTCGAAAGGAAAGGACAGGCGAAGCCAAACCAATGCCTTACGACATCGAAAACTTTACGTTCTCCTATTCTTATAACCAGATCGATCACACCGATTTTGAGATAGAGGAGTCTCTCGATCAGAACGTTCGGGTGGGTGGAACCTATAATTACAGCTTTATTCAGAAACCATACGAACCCTTTAAGAAGAACGATTCGTTATTTAACGGTAAGTACTGGCAGTTTCTGAAAGATCTAAATTTCAATTATCTACCTACCAATATCGCGGTGAGTTCGAATATCGTGAGGCAGTATAACGAGCAGAAGTTCCGGGAACTCAATTTACTTGAAGGAAATATTGGAATCCCAACCTTGTTTCAGCGTAACTTCCTATTTGACTGGCAGTACACCATCAACTACAACCTTACCAAGTCGCTGCGATTTAATTTTAACGCCGCCAATAATCGGATCGTAAACAACTACATTAGCGATGGAATTGTGGATAATTCGGTAGGTATCTGGGACGGATTTTGGGATGTTGGAGAACCCAACCAGCACTTCCAGTCACTTCAAGTAAATTACGACCTTCCCACCGCCAAGTTCCCATTCCTGAAATGGATTCGAGCGACCTATTCTTACCAGGGAGACTATCAATGGCAGGATGGTAGTGATCTTTTCAACAATGTACAGATTCCGCAATTGGACGGTACGGTAGAAACATTTAACCTCGGTAATCAAATTCAGAATGCCAGTACACATCGAATCAATTCGACCTTCGATATGAATACGTTCTATCGATATATTGGCCTTACGAAGATCAAGAAAAGCAAACGCCGAAATACCGGAGCCGGAGGAGGAACAAAGGGAGGTGCAGGCGATGGCGGTACGGGCCCCAAAGGTGGTAACTCCAAAGAGGAGGAAGGCGCAGAGTCCAAGAATTCGAAAAGCGAGAATGCCAGAAACAGCCTTCTTGGTGGGGGAAACAATAACAATACTCAAAATTCAGGCAGTTCATTGAGTGGCGGCGATAAAGCTATAAATTCGTTGATCGGGCTGGCCACTTCCATTCGGAAAATTCAGTTCAACTATCAGGAGAATAACGGTATCTACTTGCCAGGATTTATTCCATCCATCGGCTTTGCAGGTACGTTAAAACCCACCTCAGGGTTTGTGTTTGGAAGTCAGGCAGAGGTAAGAGATCTTGCCGCACGGAAGGGATGGCTTACGCTCTATCCCGAGTTTAACGAACAATACACAGAGGTAGAAAGCCGGCAATTGGATGCCCAGGTAAATATTGAACTCCTTCCCGATCTCAAGATAGACTTAAAC
>JABDNM010000192.1 GCA_013043825.1 Flavobacteriaceae bacterium | reverse complement strand
TCATTCCGAACGAAGTGAGGAATCTCATAGTTATGATGGCTGTTTGGAAGATAAGATTCTTCGCTGCGCTCCGCTTGCTCTGAATTACAGCCACTGTCATTCCGAACGAAGTGAGGAATCTCATAGTCATGATGGCTGGTTGGAAGATAAGATTCTTCGCTTTGCTGCGCTTGCTCTGAATGACAACCACTGTCATTCCGAACGAAGTGAGGAATCTCATAGTTATGATGGCTGGTTGGAAGATAAGATTCTTCGCTTTGCTGCGCTTGCTCTGAATGACAACTAGAAGAATTTTTTATATTGCAGCACCCGGAAATCGATGGTATTCATCTCCGGGTTTTTGTTTTTCAACTCTTTGTATTGCTGAAGGCTCCCCACCGCACGGTTGGCTGCCCCGGAGGGTGCAGTTAGCGAAACGGTTGTTATCATCCTCTTTGACTTCGGAAGTGATAATTCATGAATTCTGGGTACTTCACTGGAAAGCACTTCCAGGTTAATGTCGTATTGCTTTAACAATCTTCGGAAAAAATATTCCGGACCATTTTTACTATTTCCCCCCATAAACAATAAAGTATGAACATGCTCATTTTCCACGAGAATCTCCAGCATGTTCCGAAGGATGACTTGCTGCATCCCCAGGTCGCTCGCATCCACTTTATCCCGACGAGCAGATTCAACGATGTCACAGATGCCTATCTCATGACGATTCAAGAATTCCTTGCGCTGTTGGACAGCCTCATCGGAAGTTTCGAAAAGCAGGTTCAATTCAAAAATTCGATCCAGTATTTTCCACAGTTGTCCGTCCCTACTTCCGTAACAAAAATCTACATCGCCTGGTTTCAAATTTTGGGTGGTAAATCGCGGTGGCGGCAAAGTTCCCACAATGAGCTTCGTAGCCCGCGCCGGAATATAAGGTGGATATGGGTGCGTGTGTAAAAAGATGATTATCGAATAAAGACCAACTCCGTATCTGTGGACATGGATTCATTGAAACCATACCCCTCGTATTTAAACCCTTTGAGGTCTTCCAGGGTTTGCGCATTGGTATCCAGCAAATAGCGGGTCATGTAACCCCGTGCTAACTTAGCAAAGGCCATGATAGCTTTGTATTCGCCATTCTTAAGATCCCTGAACACAGGAGTAATGACTTTGGTTTTCAACACTTTTGTGTCGATAGCTTTAAAATATTCATTGCTGGCTAGGTTTACAAAGAGCTCTCCCTCCTCCAGCTCTTCATTCAAAGCCATGGTAATTTTTTTCTTCCAGAATTCATACAGGTTCTTTTTCACACCCACCGGGATGCGGGTTCCCATTTCCAGTCGGTAAGGCTGCATGAGATCCAGGGGTTTTAAAATACCATACAGCCCGGAGAGGATCCGCAGGGAATTTTGCATCAATTCGATTTTTTCCTTCGGAAGGGAATAGATATCCAATCCCCGATACACCTCCCCGCTGAATGCATAGACCGCCGGCCTGGAATTGTCGTTGTTGAAAGGCAAGCTCCATTCCTGGTTGCGTTCATAGTTCAACCTGCCCAGTGCGTCCGAAATGCTCATGAGCTTGGAAAGGGAACGCGCCGATTTCTTTTTCAGTAATTTGTTCAATCGCTCAGCTTCCGTAAGGAAACGTGCTTCCGTGTGTTTATTGGTGGGTAATTTACGTTCGAAATCCAGTGACTTGGCGGGTGATAGTACAATCTTCATCTTCGATTCTTTTCAGTAAAAATAACAAGAAATTCCGAAGAAATGAAGAGGAAGAATTTAATGAAATAATGGCTGTATAAGGATCGGCTATCACATTGGGTCTCGACTGCGCTCGACCTGACAATCGACTGGACTTCGCCTACTGTGCCCGTTCCGTTCGCGTCCACTTTATGGACGGTACGCCGAACTTACAGTTCACTCTTTAGTGTGCTTGGAATAATTGCGCCATTTCTCCAGGCAGAGTTCCATGTCCTCAGGCACCGGAGCCTCTAAACGTATAGCCTCCCCGGTCCTGGGATGAACAAATCCCAGTGTACGCGCATGCAGGGCTTGTCGTGGCAAGACCTTGAAGCAATTCTCCACAAATTGCTTGTATTTTGTGAAGCTAGTCCCCTTCAATATTTTTTCACCCCCATAACGCTCATCATTAAAGAGGGTATGTCCAATATATTTCATATGAACACGAATTTGATGCGTTCTGCCCGTCTCCAATCGGCAGGAGATGAGGGTGACATATCCCAGACGTTCCAATACTTTGAAATGTGTAACAGCAGGCTTCCCTTTTTCAGCTTCGTCGTCTTGAAACACCGTGTTTTGAAGTCGGTTTTTGGGATGCCGGCCTATATTTCCCTCAATAGTTCCTTCGTCTGCCTCCACATTTCCCCAGACGAGGGCCACATATTCCCGTTCGATACTTTTATCGAAAAATTGCTTGGCCAGGTGGGTCATTGCATCCTCAGTCTTGGCG
>JABDNM010000190.1 GCA_013043825.1 Flavobacteriaceae bacterium | reverse complement strand
GTGTGAAATTCGCCCGATCTTGCGCTATCAACTCCTGGCGTAAGAATTCACTGGCTTCATTGAAGTATTTTTTTCCGAAATGGGAAGAATCTGCATCACGAATCAATTCTTCCAATTTGTTGGAGGGTTCTGCGTTAAATTTTGTTGCATGGATACAAGCCTCTACTTTTTCAATGATCTCTTTATCTACTTTTTGATCTTCCAAAAAATTGTGTGCGATCTTCACACTTTCTTCTTCATGGCCATCCACGGTCACCGTGTATCCGGTATCATGGAGTAATGCTGCCAGTCGGAGTACCGTTGCATCATCTTCAGAGACCTCAGATTCCTCTATCAATTCGTTCACACTTTTAAGTACACGTTTTGAATGGGTATAGTTGTGATATAAGAAGGTAGAGGGTAGCTTCTCTTTGAACAAATTCAGAATAAAATCATCTGCAAGTGCAATAATATCGGCCATAAATTGTAATTTAAAATCCAAATTACGAAAATAATCTGTCACTAACCATTATGGGTCGATTTAACTCTTTTCTCTGGATTTTATCCGTTTTTTTCATTCTTAGTTGTGGGACATATTCACCGAAATATGTTGATGAAGACAACCCCAGGTTCGCATACGATGATGATCGTGAACTCGACAAAAGATTCTATCTAATAGGTGATGCCGGAGCTGCCTACGATGAAGAACATGCGGAAGCACTGAATGCATTCAAGTCATTGATAGTAGACCGTGAGACCAAAAACGATTACGTGATCTATTTGGGGGATAACATATATCCGGCAGGCCTTCCTCCCAAGTCCCATAAAAAGCACGAAGAAGCGAAAGGTTTGCTGAACGCCCAATTGGATGTACTTAAAGGATTCGATGGAAAAAAATTGTTTATTCCGGGAAACCACGATTGGTATGCCGACGGTTTAAAGGGCCTGAAACGCCAGGAAGAATACGTAGAAAAAGTACTGGACAACAATGATGCATTTCAACCTGAAAATGGTTGTCCGATAGAAAAGATCTCGGTTTCGGAAAACATAGAATTGCTGGTTCTCGACACCCAATGGTATATTAGCGATTGGGACAAACACCCTACCATTAACGACGATTGCGATTATAAGTCCCGAAAGGCTTTCTTCCTGGAAATTGAAAATGAGCTTAAAAAAAACAATGAAAAGACCATTATCATAGCCATGCACCATCCGGCCTTTACGTATGGTCTGCATGGGGGTTATTTTAATTTTCAGAAACACATTTTTGCGGCAGATAACAAGATTCCGCTACCGGGGATTGCTAGCTTGGTAACACTGGTTCGTTCTCAGGGCGGGGTATCTCCACAGGATCGATACAATAATAGGTACAACGAACTTATGAAACGCCTTATCACCCTAGTCAAGGATAGCGATCGGGTTGTATTTACCTCCGGGCATGAACATACCCTCCAGTATATCAATAATGGCGGTGTGAAGCAGATCGTTTCGGGTGCTGGATCCAAAAAAGCACCGGTTGCTCTTGGTAAGGGTGCCGAATTCGTCTATGGCGGAAGAGGGTTCGTAGTTTTGAATGTCTACAAGGACGGATCTTCGGTGGCCGAATACTACTCGGCAAAAGGAGGGAAGCCTGAAATGGTCTTCAGCACCGAAGTACACCAGGCTCCTAAAGAGTATGATGTATCGGGCTTACCCGACACCTTCGAACCTACAATCACGACATCGGCATATACCAAAGAGCAAACTGATGTATCCGGGGGTTATCGCTGGTTCTGGGGCGATCATTATCGATATGTCTACGGAACCGACCTCAAAGTCCCGGTTGTTACCCTGGATACGCTGCTGGGTGGAATGACCGTTGTTCGGAAAGGAGGCGGCCATCAAACAAGATCGTTGCGACTTAACGATCCTCAAGGTCGGAATTTTGCATTACGTGCAGTTAATAAAAGTGCTGTACAGTTTTTGCAAAGTGTCGCGTTCACAGATACCTACGTGCAGGAAGATTTCAAAGAAACGTTAACAGAAGACGTGATCAAGGATTTTTATACTTCCAGCCACCCGTTCGGTCATTTTGTGATGGGCGATCTAAGTGATGCCGTGGGTATTTATCACACCAATCCGGTGTTATTCTATATGCCCAAACACAAAGCGCTGGGTAAGTACAACGATGAATTTGGCGATGAGCTCTACATCATGGAGGAAAGGCCGGATGACGGATTCCTGGACGTGGATTCCTTCGGAAAGCCCGATGCGATAGAGAGCACGAGCGATTTGTTGGAGAACCTTCGAGAGGATGAAGAATATCGTATCGATGAGGAAGCGTATATCCGGGCCAGGTTGTTCGATATGTTGGTTGGAGATTGGGACCGGCATCAGGACCAATGGCGTTGGGCGAGATTTGACAAAGATGGCCTAAAAACCTACCAGCCCATTCCGCGTGATCGAGACCAGGTTTTTTCCAACTACGATGGAGCTCTGTTTTCAATTCTGAATACCATCATGCCTGCAACCAAACAATTTCAGGTATATGACGATGAACTGAAAGACATAAGGTGGATCAACCTGGCCGGAATTAAACTGGATCGAACACTTAGTCAAACTTCGGGATGGGATGCTTGGGAAAAACAAGCCCGCTACATCCAGGAGAATCTTAGCGATGCCCAGATCGACAAGGCTTTTACAAAATTGCCAAAGGAGGTTCAGGATGAAACTTCCAATGATATCAAAGCAAAGCTTAAGGCTCGTCGAGGTACATTGGTGGATATTGCACGGCGTTATTTCAAACACCTGAATTCGTTGGTGATCATAACGGCCACCGATAAAGACGACTATATAGAAGTGGAACGAACTCGGGATCAAACCACGGTAAGGATCTCACGCATCAAAGATGGAAATGTACAACCTCCTTTCAAGATACGAACGGTAAACCATAGGGAAACGAAAGAGCTATGGTTGTATGGCCTGGACGATGATGATCGTTTCGTATTCAAAGGAAAAGGAAATAACCCCACCATGTTGCGGGTTGTCGGGGGTCAGAATAATGACATATACAGCGTGGAAGGAAACGGAAGAAAGATCAAAATCTACGACCACCGTTCCAAGCCTAATACGATTGAAAAGGCGGGTACTGCCGACTTCAAATTCAAGGACAACTACAGGTATAATATTTACCGTTACGATAAGTACATCGATAAGGTATCGACCATTCTTCCCAGCGTTGGGTTTAATCCCGACGATGGACTAAAAGTAGGACTCATGTACTCGAGTGCGAAAAGAGGATTTAAGAATGATCCGTTTCAGGTAAAACATACGTTGGGAGGTGCTTATTATTTTGCGACCCAGGGGTTTGAAGTTATGTATGAAGGAGAGTTTGCCACTTTTTTTGATACCTGGAATGTGCTCACCGGAGGAAGATTGACCTCCGAAAACTTCACCCAGAATTTTTTCGGCTTTGGAAATGATACCGATAACGATGATGATGAATTTGGCTTGGACTACAACCGGGTGAAGACAGCAACACGCAGTGTAAAATTGGGTGTTGTAAAAGATGGTCACTATGGAAGCAGAATAGAGGTTACAGGAGGAGTGGAGAGCATTGAGGTCCAGGAAACCCCGGGCCGGTTTATTGAATTTGCAACTTTCGAGGCCGATCTGTTTGATAACCCCAAAACCTTTGGAAACTTCGACATAATTTATAGCTACGCAGGATTTGACAATGCTGTGAGCCCCACTCGTGGAATGTTTTTCAAACTCGAATCTGGGATTAAAATGAATTTGGAACAAACCCATCGAACCTTTGGATATGTGAATCCGTCGCTGGAATTCTACAACGCACTTACACGAAACAGAAAACTCGTCTTAAATACGCAGATCCAGGGTAGGTTCAATATCGGTGATGCCTTCGAATTTTACCAGGGCGCTACCTTGGGAGCCACCAACGGTTTAAGAGGATACCGAGAACAACGATTTACCGGGGAACGCGCATTGGCCTTTAAAGGGGACCTGAGGTATCATTTGGCTAAATTCAAAACAGGACTTTTGCCATTGAAACTGGGTATCTATGGAGGGTATGATTATGGACGAGTTTGGATCGACGACGAGGATAGCGATACCTGGCACGATAGCTTTGGAGGAGGATTTTGGGTAAATGCTGTAGATTCTATTTCCGGGAATTTTGGCTTATTCGGTAGTGACGATGGTCTACGGTTTTTCTTCGGATTTGGACTCAGTTTGTAATTCATCAAGATCCAAGCGATATAAATTTCCTCCCCGGCCGTGTGATTTTTCATCGGCAATAAGCAAGATGTTTTCAGTAGCAAAGCAAATGCTTTCTTTTTGAGAAGTATGCCCAAGTTTTATTTTTTTGATCGTTCCGGAGGTAAAATCATCACCAGTAAAGTCACTGAAAATCCAGACTTTGTTATAAGAAACCAGTGCAAGTTTTCCCGATGACTCGTGGATGTCAGCACCAGTGATCATGCAATCATCATCATCATCACAGCTATCAAATTCCCCTATTTTTTCAGCAATAAAATCTCCTTCTTTCACCGGAATCTTATAAATTTTGGAAGTTCCATCGAAGTTTTTGGCTCGATTCCTTGTAAACAAATAAAAGTGATCCTGCCAAACCACAAATGCTTCCACATCAAAATTTTGCTTTGTCTTTTTCGGTGGAAATTCTTCCTGATCTTCATATCGAAATGTAGTAGCTGGAGCTTCGTAACGGCGCTTCTCTAAATTCGAAGGATCTTTAATATGGTAGATCACAAGATCTTCTCTATTGTTCGCATTGTTCCCAAAATCTCCCACGTACAAACTGTTATCGGGACCCGATGCTAAGTCCTCCCAATCGATATTGGTCGCTTTTTTCAATCGGATCACGTGCTCTATTTTTGATGTCTTCAGGTCGTAGCCATAAATTTCAGGAAGGTTTCGCGAATCGTTGATGGCCCACAACACATTGTCTTTAGGAAACTTTTCAATCCCGCTCACTTCTTTCAGTGAACGAGGCAGGCTAGCCATGATCTTCATCGTGCCATAGTCTTGACAGCTAGCTGTAATTACTGTAAACAGTAGTATTGTTGTGATTTTTTTCATTAGCGCAAAAGTAATAAATATTATATGTTCTGTTCAATTATTGTACCTTAGCGCCCTTAATAAGTGCCCTCATGAAATCTTATTTAGAAACTGCTATCAAGGCTGCCATTGAAGGAGGTAAAGCTATACTCAAAGTGTATGCCACCAATTTTGATGTCGAATTTAAAGGCGATCATTCTCCGCTAACCGTTGCCGATAAAAATGCGAATACAATCATCAACAACTATTTACTGCAAACCGATATTCCCATTATAAGTGAGGAAAACAGGCAGCTCGATTACGATGAGCGCAAGGATTGGACAACATGTTGGATCGTGGACCCGCTGGACGGGACCAAAGAGTTTATCAAGCGCAACGGAGAATTCACCGTGAACATTGCCTTAGTTCGAAATGGCAGGCCTGTCATGGGAGTGATCTACGTGCCGGTTTCGGGAACGCTCTATTATACTTCGGAAGAAGGTACACAATCGTACAAAATAGAGATCGATGCGAACGCTTATGAGCTTGCCGAGATTATGGAAAATTCGGTAGAACTAAAACCGGCAGACGGAGGAGAACCGGTTAAGGTTGTGGGAAGCAGATCGCACCTGAACGAGGATACCAAAAGATTTATTGAAGAAATAGAGCGTGAAAATCAAGTTGAGATCGTATCCCGGGGTAGTTCTCTGAAGTTTTGCCTGGTGGCCGAGGGTAATGCACATATGTACCCGCGATTCGCCCCTACCATGGAGTGGGATACGGCTGCGGGAGATGCGATTTGTGCGGCGGTGGGCGTGAGCGTGATCGATCAGGAGACTCAGGAGCCGCTTCGGTATAACAAAGAAAATCTATTGAATCCCTATTTTCTAGTAAAGCGATAATATGACGCAATACAGAAAGGAATCTCACATTCGAAGTGTCCTGAAAGGTATTTCCTGGCGGATTGTAGCAACCACCGATACCGTTCTCGTCGCATTGATGATTACCTGCTTATTTGGCGAGTGTAGCATTGAGAACGCTTTGAAAATTGGTGCTGC
This sequence comes from Flavobacteriaceae bacterium, assembly GCA_013043825.1. GTDB lineage: Bacteria > Bacteroidota > Bacteroidia > Flavobacteriales > Flavobacteriaceae > Aureisphaera. The sequence continues at coordinate 8,757 of JABDNM010000190.1, read as the reverse complement.
AGAATTTTTACTAAAATTTGTAGCGTACTATGTGCACGAGCGTGTCTGGCAGAATTATCGAAAAGGACAGGTTTCTGTAAAACAAACCATCTATAAGTCGATCTCGTGGCGTATCATTGCCACAACCATGACCTTTGTGATTTCCGGAGCTGTGCTGGAGAGCTTTAATGAAGTGGCTCTTTTTATCGCTTTAACCGAGTTAATTACTAAATTTGCACTTTACTATTTTCACGAGCGAATCTGGTTGCAATTACCCCTTGGACGAATTCGTAACTATGTGTATAAAAAATTAGGTATCAAGTAATGCAGAAGAACGTTGTTCCTCATCAATTCAGTGTTGGTAGAGCCGAGCGAAACACCATGAAAGGGCATAAATCGCTGCTGCTCTGGTTCACAGGTTTATCGGGTTCTGGCAAATCGACCATTGCGAATGCGGTGGAAAAAGAATTGGTCAACAACGGGATGCATACGTATACATTGGACGGGGATAACGTCCGCAGAGGCTTGAACAACAACCTTTCTTTTTCGGCAGAGGATCGTACAGAGAACATCCGGCGCATCGCCGAAGTCGCCAATTTAATGGTGGATGCCGGACTGGTAGTATTAGCAGCCTTTGTCTCACCCTATGAGAAAGATCGAGAAAATATCAAACAGATCGTAGGGCCTGAAAATTTTGTGGAGATCTTCGTCAACACGCCTTTGGAAGAGTGTGAGCGGAGGGATGTAAAAGGATTGTATGCAAAAGCGCGAGCAGGGGAGATAAACAATTTTACCGGGATCAATGCTCCCTATGAAGCACCTGTAAATCCGGATATCGAGATCGATACAACCCAATTAAGTGTTGTTGAAGCCGTTGAAGTGATCATGAATACTATTGAAAATAAACTAGGAAAGGAATGAGTAAGTACTTTTTAAATTACCTGGATGAGTTGGAATCTGAAGCCATTTATATACTCCGAGAGGTATGGGCGCAATTTGACAACCCCGTCATCCTTTTCTCTGGAGGTAAGGACTCTATTGTTGTAACCCATTTGGCCCGCAAGGCATTCTATCCATCCAAGATCCCGTTTCCACTCATGCATGTGGATACCGGGCATAACTTTCCGGAGACCATAAAATTTAGAGATGACCTTATCAACGAGTTGGGCGTCCAATTGATCGTTGGATCTGTACAAGAATCGATCGACACGGGTCGCGTGGCAGAAGAACAAGGTAAGAACGCTACGCGGAATGCGCTTCAAATTACAACCTTGCTCGACGCCATCGAGTCCAATAAAGTGGATTGCGCCATTGGTGGAGGCCGCAGGGATGAAGAAAAAGCGCGTGCCAAGGAACGATTTTTCTCGCACCGGGATGACTTCGGACAATGGGACCCAAAAAACCAACGTCCCGAATTGTGGAATATATTGAATGGTAAACATTTCGAAGGGGAACATTTCAGGGCCTTTCCCATTAGCAACTGGACCGAGATGGATGTATGGAATTACATCTTGAGGGAAAAAATTCAAATTCCATCCTTGTATTTTGCTCACAAGCGGGAAGTGGTCTGGCGCAGTAATTCGTGGATCCCCGTTTCAGAATATTTGAAGCTGGAAGAAGGTGAAAAAGTGGAATCCAAAAAGATCCGTTTTCGAACGCTTGGAGACATCACTATTACAGGAGGATTGGAAAGCGACGCAGATAACCTGGAAAAGATCGTAGCTGAAGTAGCCGCTATGAAACAAACCGAACGCGGTAACCGAACCGATGATAAGCGCAGCGAAACTGCGATGGAGGATCGTAAACGACAAGGGTATTTTTAAAATCAGACCTACTTATTTATGGCTTTAGACAACAATCAATTATTACGATTTACAACCGCAGGGAGTGTCGATGACGGGAAAAGTACCCTTATAGGGAGACTCCTATATGATTCCAAGGCAATATTCGAGGATCAATTAGAGGCAGTAGAATCTACCAGTAAGCGGAAAGGCCATGACGGGGTGGATCTCGCCTTGTTCACCGATGGGTTGCGTGATGAACGAGAACAAGGGATAACAATCGATGTGGCTTATCGCTATTTTACCACTCCGAAACGAAAGTTTATTATTGCCGATACCCCAGGGCATATTCAGTATACCCGAAACATGGTTACCGGAGCCTCAACAGCAAACGCTGCCTTGATCCTGATCGATGCAAGGAATGGCGTGATCGAGCAGACCAAGCGACATGCATTTATCGCTTCGCTGCTTCAGATTCCACATATCATTGTATGCATTAATAAGATGGACTTGGTTGACTATTCAGAAGAAGTCTATGAAAATATCATTGCCCAGTTTGAGGAATTCTCTTCCAAATTATATGTAAAAGACATCCGCTTTTTGCCCATCAGTGCGCTGGACGGTGACAATGTTGTAAACCGCTCCGAAAATATGCCTTGGTTCCAGGGTTCTCCATTGCTTTACACTTTGGAACATATGCACATTAGTAGTGACATTAATAAAATAGATGCCAGGTTCCCGGTTCAAACCGTACTTCGGCCGCAAAGCAAAGAATATGTAGATTATCGTGGCTACGCAGGTCGGGTAGCTAGTGGGATCTTTCGTCCAGGAGATAATGTAACCGTGATGCCTTCCGGATTTACCTCGTCGATCAATACTATAGATACCATCGACGGACCACTGGTGGAAGCCTATGCGCCTATGTCTGTTTCCATTACCCTGAACGACGATATTGACATAAGCAGAGGAGACATGATTGTAAAGACCAATAATCAACCCACTCCCACCCAGGAATTTGACGCCATGCTATGTTGGTTGCATAACAACCCTGCAAAATCCAGGGCGAAGTACACGATCTTGCACACCTCGAACGACCAAAAAGCGATGATCAAGGAAGTACTGTACAAGATCGATATCAATACGTACAGCAGGGACGAAGAGAACAAAGAGTTGTTGATGAATGATATTGCCAGGATTTCGGTGAGAACTACCCGTCCTTTGATGATCGATGAGTACCGCGACAATCGAATTACCGGGAGCTTTGTGTTGATCGATGACGCTACGCATGAGACCGTTGCGGCAGGGATGATCTTGTAAGTACGATCGGCCCAGGGCCGGTCCTAATTCTTTAACTTAGTGAAGCTATCACAGATCCTTAATAGTAAGCAGATCCGAACGGCAGCCGTTGGCAGTCTTGCGATTAAGTTTCTCTCTGCGCTCTTCGCCTTGATCAACGGAATTCTCATGGCCAATATGCTTTCGGTTAAGGGCTTTGGGGTCTATGTTCTTGCTTTTACCACGATCACCATTGTTTCGGTTCCCGTATCTCTGGGACTGCCATTCCTTATCACCCGATACGTTTCAAAATATGAGATCGCAAATAACTTGGCTGCCATCAAAGGCTTGCTTATCCGCTCCAATCAGTTAGTAGTTATTACAAGCCTGGCCGCCGTACTCCTTGCATTTGTAGCTTATTTGATCTGGTGGAATATTTATCCGTCTGAAACGGTGGCCACCTTCTGGTATTCTTTTATCCTATTGCCTCTGCTGGTATTTGGCTCATTGAGGGCGGCCGCACTTCGTGGAATGAAATTGGTTATCCTTGGTCAAATGCCAGATACTTTCCTTCGAAACTTTTTTCTAACCATCCCTTTGGCGACAATTTTCTTTTTGGGAGAAGAATTGACTCCCTCTATTGCCATGTTGTATCATTGTGCTGCTGCAGCCCTTGCATTTGCTGTTGGCTATTACTTCCTGTACAAAAAATTGCTGGGCCGGTTGGTAAAGATAAAGGCCATTTTTTTTAATAGGGTTTGGATGCGGGATGCATTGCCGTTCTCAGTGACCAGCGGGGTGCAGATTATAAAATCGAAGGTAATTACCTACGTGCTTGCTATCTTTGGAAGCGTGGAGGCAGTAGCGATCTTCGATGTAGCCCTTCGCGGAGCCTCCCTGGTATCGTTTACGATGGACGCTATGAATTCTGCCATTTCACCTTATATCTCATCGGCTTTCGAACAAGACCAGCGAATAACGTTGGAGCGTATCGTAAAAAGGACCGCGCGCATTGTGTTCGTCTTCTCAATTCCGGTCGCGCTTGTTTTGGTGATAGGAGGGGAGTATGTACTGGCGCTGCTATTCGGCGAAGAGTATGTGTCTTCCTATGTTCCTCTAGTGATACTTTGTGTAGGACAGGTGATCAATGCATTGGTGGGTCCTATTGCCGCTGTTCTGAATATGACCGGAAACCAATCGTACTTGTCCAGGAACCAGATACAAATGATGGTTACCAGTATACTATTGAGCATTCCGTTAATTCACATTTTAAATGTCACGGGAGCTGCTCTGGTTTACAGTGCTGTAATTATCCTTCAAAACCTACTACTTCTCTATTATATCAGAAAAAAATTGAAGATTAACACTACTATTTTTTAAAACGGAATTACCTTTTGATGTTCGTCTCTTTTATCCGGAATGAAGATTCTGGGTGCTCACAGATCAACAGATTGTAAAAAGTTTTGTCGATAGTGGTAACCTCCCTTAGTTTTGTAGATCTTTTGAAGAATAACCCATTCAGAAATGTCAAGAAAAAGGACTTTCTTTTGTTTCCCTTGTATCCTCGCTCATGTGGCATGTAATAATTCACATAACCCAAAGATGCCAAATAGTCGATAAGTGCAATTGAATTGTCTTCGGTATTGATCAACTCGAAACAGATCAGGGGTTTATATTCCAAGATCGAATTCCGGAGACCTTGCAACGCTTCCAGTTCATGACCTTCTACATCTATCTTGATAACAGCGAATGGGTCCGAGATCACTTCATCACCCACTTTTAACTGAATATCCACTCCTGTTTCTGTAGAATGCTCACTCACGTGCGCTCCACCAACGTTATGTGTTGGAACCGTTAGCTGTGCATTTTCATTGCGATTTGAAAGTCCGAAATTATTTCGTTCGAGATTTGCCAGATTACGCGTATTTATCTGGAGTATTTTAAAGGTGAGAGGATTGGGTTCGTAACATCGAACTTGTTTGAAATGAGGAGCGAATTGTACCGCATGATTACCAATATTAGCTCCTATGTCAAGGAGGGTCTCATGTGAACAATCGAAATCCAACGAAGCCAATACCGATTGAATTTCATGTTTCTCATAAACCCCAAACGCGAAAACTTCCTCACCGATGAAGTCCTTTGAGAACACCAAAAGCTGGGCATCATTTTTATGATATTTCCTAAGTTTTTCTAACAACACCCGAGTTAGTGTACTTAGTACGTAATATTTCACGTCAATACTATTTGGCAGGCAAATTACTATAAATATTCCATCGGTCAACGATTAAAATTCTGTTATTGTCATATTGATTTTAAGCAATATTGCCGTTTTATATATTAAGGAATTATTGATGATAAACCTTCGATAACCTTCACTGCGGGGATCGATTTCCTTGCAGATTTTGTTGTAGTTTTGCGAAAATCGGAAACTTTGTTCTCTGTTGTAATCCCATTATATAATAAGGAAGCGTTTATTTCTACCACCATCCGTTCGGTGTTAGACCAATCGTTTCAAGACTTCGAACTCCTCGTCATTGACGATGGGAGCACCGATGATTCCCACAAAATAGTACAGGAATTCAACGATTCGAGGATTCGGCTCAAGAGCATTAAAAATTCCGGGGTCAGTGTAGCGAGAAACTTCGGGGTAGAAAAATCGAAATACGATTGGATTGCTTTTCTGGATGCAGATGACTATTGGACGAGCGGGTTTCTGGAGACCCTATGGTCCGCAATTCAGGATCACCCCGATAACAAGCTTTTTGCCACTGGCAGAAGTCGGATTTTTAAGAGTGATTCAGAACGATACCAGCACGAGTTCTTGCCACCGGACGGGGATGTTGCTGTGCTGAATTATTTCCAAACAATAAGCAAGTACTTACCCCTCATAAACTCCTCGAACGTGGTGGTCGACAAAGGTCACTACCTGGCTGAGGGTGGCTTCAACGCTGGGATGAAAAGACATGAAGATCACGACCTCTGGATTCGATTGGCCAAACATGAACCAGTTGTTTTTATTAACAAAGATTTATCCAGATATCGTAAGACCGAGACAGGGACGGGTTCTGGAGAGATATTTCGAGCAGGGGATTTTATAAACTACATCCAAACGATCAAGAAGGTGAAGAATCAGCTCTCTGAAGAAGAACAATTAAATTTCAAAAAGTACTACGATCGATTTTCTCTTATCTCCTACATACAAAACTGCGCTGTTTATACGGGGAAAGAGAACAACTCTGTATACGAGGAACTTTCCGGTCTGCTTGAAGGTGCTGCGTTGAAAAGACTTAAATGGATTCATCGCATACCCATTAAGAAGCTCTATCCAGTCTACAAGAAATTAAAGAAAGGAAAATGAACGAACGGAAAGTCAATTTATTCGTAGTAGGTGCTATGAAGGCGGGGACTACTTCCTTGGCCAGTCTTTTTTCAACGCATCCCGATATATACTGCCCCCCGGTAAAGGAACCACATTTTTTTGTAGACTACATGCCCGAAACACTCTATGAACCGGGACGTTTCTTCGATCTTGAACAATACCTCGAAACTAAATTCCCGGAGCCACTTCACATTGCCAAAGTTACTGAACAAGCTCAATACGATCGCATTTTCTCCTTGGCAGGGGAAGAAAAATACCTGGCAGATTTTAGCACAGCCTACCTTCATGCACCCGGTAGCTCGGAACATATCCAGAAGTACAATCCCGATGCGCACATCATTATAATCCTTCGCGACCCTCTGAAAAGAGCACATTCACACTATAAGATGGATATCGGGAAAGGAAGGACGATGGCTACTTTTCAACAGGCATTGGAAAAAGAGTTAGCCGCCTACGAACGAGGCGAATTACCCTGGTACTCATATCTGGGTATGAGTTTTTACCAAGATGCGGTGAAAAATTATCGCGGTAGATTCGAACGGGTTCACGTGATTCGTTTCGAGCACCTGATCTCAAAAACCGAAGAGGTTCTGGATGAACTCACGGAATTCCTTCAGATCACACCTTTCGAACAGACAGTGATTAGTCATACCAATACAGCCCGTAAGCCTCGATTGCAAAGACTATACGCCGCTCTAAAGAGAATGGGAGTGAAGGATTATTTTTCCGCTATCTTTGGATCTAAATTCAAGCAAAGGGCTTATCGTGCTTTGAGTCGATCTGAAACCGACCCCCTGGAGCTGTCTCCTGAGATTGAGGCTCGAACCAAGAGTATTTTTCAAATTGAATCCTACTTATGAGCTTACTGGATATATGTGTTACTGTGATCGTGATTCTTCTGGGGTTCAACCTGAAGAATTTCTTCAGGTCATTTAACAAGCGGGAACGAAGGTTTTTGGACCGGTTATTTGCCTTTCACTTCTTTATTGCTGTGGTGTTTCATTTCTATATCTCCAAGTTTGGAGGAGACGCGGTCTATTATTGGGATGCCCCTAAGAACATTCCATTGGCTACTATCTGGGATATGGTAAATTCACTCAAAGCTTCCGGCGTCATCTATCTCCTGAATTATTTTCCTTCCACAGTGCTCGAATTATCCTTCTTTACAGGCAATATGATTTATGCTCTCATAGGCTATATTGGATTTATCTATATTCTTTTGGCGATCAAAAGACTGGTGGGAAATACAGAGGAACTGTATGATCTAAAAATTCTTAATATCCGAATATTTCCATGGATCTGGTTTTTGCCTAATTTTCACTTTTGGTCTTCAGGAATAGGGAAGGACACCATTCTTTTTTTCTGTATCGCGGCATTTATCTTTGCACTTCCTCGCTTTCGAAAGCACATACTTCTTTTGTCGATATCCATGTTGTTGGCCCTGACGATCCGCCCACACATCCTCTTATTTCTGTTGATCTCTTTCGGTATTGGATCCATTCTCGACGGTCGATTAAAAGGATACCAAAAGGTATTTCTATTTATTGTTTTCGTGGTAGGTTTTATCTCGATCTTCAATTATGTGCTGGAATTCATTCAACTGGAAAGTCTCGAGGCTACGGCCATCGATGAGTACGCCACGAAGCGCTCTTCCGACTTAAATAAAATTCAAACTGGCTCTGGGGTAGATATTTCGACGTACCCGCTGCCTATTAAAGTATTCACATTTTTGTATAGGCCGCTATTTTTCGATATGCAAGGGATCCTGGCGATCGCAGCATCTTTTGAGAACGCAGTATTGTTAGTTTTTACATCTGTGCTCTTATTCAAAAGGCCGGTACGTGCCTTTCGACGATCGTCTTTTCTGCTGAAAGGAATAATCATCTATTTTCTGTTAGGCTCCCTGGCATTCAGTTTGATCCTGGGAAATCTTGGGATCATGTTGCGGCAAAAGAATATGTTAATTCCATGGCTGGTCGTATTTGGCCTTTGGACGATGTATCAATTCAATATGAAGGAACATGCGAGTGTTACAAGTAATTAATAGCATGGCAACCGGTGGGGCAGAAAAACTTTTGCTGACTGCCCTTCCCAAGTATTTGGATCGTGGAATACCTGTGGAGATACTCCTATTGAATGGTAGTAATACCCCGTTTCTCCAAAAATTGTCGGAAGACCAACGTATCGTGGTGCACAAGCTATCTTCCGGCTCTGTTTACAATCCCCTTCACATCTTTCGCTTGATGGGGCATCTGAGGAAATACGAGATTGTACATGTTCATTTGTTTCCGTCGATCTATTGGTGTGCCCTGGCGAAGATTCTTGGGTTTCAAAGCTGTAAAC
>JABDNM010000184.1 GCA_013043825.1 Flavobacteriaceae bacterium | reverse complement strand
GTCGGAAGCACAGTCTTAGGCCTCCAATATCTTAACTTGAAAATTATGAAGTATCTATTTTATTTGCTTTTCCTGGTATCTCTCACTGCCAATGCTCAAATAAGAGCAGTGAATATCGTTGACAACTTAGGCTACACGCTTTCACAAGAACCCGATGAGGTCGTGTTTGTAAAAGGTTATGCAAAACCGGGAGACGGGGGTGAAGGCTTCTTTATATTCCGCCCCGATGAAACAAAGTCGTATAAGGGTATGTTCGTTCCACTTCGGGACGGGTCGTCAAAGGGACGATGGGAACGTATTCGGTATGATTATGTGGACATTTCTTTCTTTGGCGCGATGCCCAATGACAACAAAGACGATACACGCGCAATACAAGATGCGATCGATTTTGCATTTCAGAATGGATTCCCTCAAATCATCATTCCGGTGGGAACTTTTCTAGCCGATTCTTTGATCATTCGGAATGGAACCAAGATGAGAGGCCATTACCGCGGGACTATCATCAAGTCCTTCAGCGAGGCTAAAGGGCCGGACAAAGCGAAAAGCGCTCTTTTGAAAATAGATACCAACGCGGTTACCAATGTGGTTATCGAAAACTTGAGTTTCTTCGGAAATGGGCACGAGAAGATGTGCTTTTATATTGAAGGTGTACGGAAGAACGATGTGCACTCGGGGCTTTGGAAATCTAGTTTTCGCAACATTGAAATTCGGAATTTCAGCTCACATAGTATCTATTTGAAGGGAGGCGATTCGTACGCTGTGAATTCGCCCAATCAGTTTATATCTTTTGAAAGTGTTCGTATCAAACGGAATTCCATGCCCGGAGTTAATGCTCTGCGTATCGAAGGCCAGAATGCCCAGTTGAGCTTCTTGAATTGCACCATGGATTCGGAACGGATCGAAGTTAACAGACCAGCGACTAGCTGGAATGTATTTATAAGAAGAGATCCTGAAGGAGGAGCCACCCCGGCCATTATAAAATTCGACACCTGCACCATTCAAAATTCCATTGGCGCTTTCGACATTTACGGAGCTAGTAATGTCTCCATCGAAAATTGTTGGTTCGAGAACATTAAAACATCTATTCGAATTGGTGAAGCTGCTAAAGGGATCGTTGTCGAGAACAATCGATTTGCAAATGCAAGTGGATATGGCGGCCTAACCGAAGGCTACGTAATCAATGTAACCGGTGAGTCCCAGGTCATCTTCGAGCGAAACCTGGTTGCAGGAAAATACTCGGGATTAACTATCAAGGAACGCGGAAGTAAAATTCACACCTCCGACAATTATCCCAGACAGGCGAATTAGCGAGCCAATCGACCACCCGGAAGGTGTGGTAATAAATCAAACGTTTAGAGGAAAGCGTGTTAGACATAATAAAAAGTCGACTGTTAAGGAAAACCGGCACCGTGTTTTTATTACGAATTGCGGGCATGGCCTGTACCTACGCAGGTATACTCTTTATTTCGAACTTCTATGGCGCCGATGTGTATGGGCGCTTCTCTTTAAGTCAGACGCTACTTCAATTTTTAATTCTTTTGTTCTCATTGGGATTGGGAACATCCACGGTCAAGCTAACATCTGACGTTAGCTTTTTTCAATTCAATAAACCGCTCAATCAATACCTCAAGAACACTACGCTCTTGTTATTGATATCCTCGGTGGCGGGAATGGGGATCTTGTTTTTGCTGAAAGACTGGTTGGCGATCACCGTCTTTAAAGATGTAAAATTGGTGGGCTATTTTAAATACATTGGCCTGTTCTTCGTGTTTGTTGTTTTCCAAGAATTTCTCACCGAATTCATAAGAGGGAAAAGTAAATTTCTGCAATACGGACTTTTTAAATACCTGCTTCCCCCCTTACTTTTTATTGGCTTCTTGGTACTTTTTCAGCAACTGGAATGGAAAGAAGACACCATTATGCTGGGCTACCTCCTTGCGTTTTCGATCCTATTTTTAGTGCTAATGTTTTACTTTCCTGTGACTCGTTTAGGAAATCGCAACCCATTTGGATTCAACAAACTTATCACACTTTCGTTCCCAATGATGTTTACAGCGGCCTTTTTGTTCCTGTCAAACTGGACCGATGTATTCATGCTTGGAGCGATGGTTTCCAAAGCGGAGGTTGGAATTTACAATGCGGCATACAAACTAGCTATCATAGCACTCATTGTTATCAACGCCGTAAATACGGTAATAGCTCCCAAAATATCGGAACTTTATAGCAAGCAAAATTTCGACGGAATTAAGCACGAGGTTCAAAAAGCGACCAAGCTTATCACTTATGCCACGGTACCCATGGTGGCCGTTCTTATACTTTTCAGAAAACCGTTACTGGGCTTCTTTGGAGAGGAGTTCATCGCCGGCGATACGGTATTGATCATCGTATCCCTGGGACTGCTGTTCAATGCCCTGTCCGGGAGCGTAAACCCAGTCTTGAATATGACCCATCACCAGAATGTACTGAAGAAGTTTGCACTTGTTGGAGTTGTGATCAATGTAAGTCTCAACTTCCTGTTGATCCCTGAACTGGGGATAGAAGGCGCAGCCATAGCCAGTTTAGTATCCAATATGGTACTCAATATAATGTGCGTTATCTTTATCAAAAGAGAATTCAACTTTTATGCATTTTTTATCCCTTGGAAACAATGAGTAAGACGTTGAGAAGCATACGGCAAAAATGGACCACATTTTGGAACAAAATAAAGTATAAGGGAATACTTATATGTTCCGGGCCGGTACGAATAGAACGCCGAGTATCTATTCGCCCATTTAGCGGAATGGAAAGAACGCTAAAGGTACAGCTCCATACGAATAGTCATTTAAAACATGATCTCATCATCCAGGGAACAGGCACTTTGGTCTTGGGTGAAAACTCTTACATCAGCTCTTTTTGTGTTATAGGTGTGAACGAACGAATCGAGATAGGTAAAGATGTTATGATCGCCGATGCCGTTTCAATTAGAGATACCGATCATAATTTTCAAGATGATTCCATACCTATGAATAAGCAGGGATTTTCAACGGCACCTGTCAAGATCATGGATAATGTATGGCTTGGTTATGGTGCTGTGATCACCAAAGGAGTAACTATTGGCAGCGGGGCAATTGTTGGAGCCAATGCTGTAGTGACCAGTGACGTTCCGGAGAATGCGATTGTTGGAGGCGTACCAGCAAAAATTATACGATATAAAAATGAATAGAGCGTTCCAATTTTTCTGTGTGGGAGCACAAAAAGCAGGAACCTCGACCCTGCATGATATCATTCAGCAAAACCCCTCCATCAATCTACCCAAGCGAAAAGAAACCCATTTCTTCCGGGATGACGATAAATACGCCCAGGGCCTGGATTATTATTTCAAGCTGTTTGAAAAGAAAAAAAATTGCGATAACTATGGTGAGATCGATCCGGAATACCTGTATTTCGAAAAGTGTGCCCAACGAATTTTGGAAACGTTTCAACACGTTAAGATCGTTCTGCTGTTAAGAGATCCCATCGACCGCGCCTACTCCCACTATTTGATGACCAAAAGCAGGGGGCATGAAACTCTTTCTTTTGAGGAGGCTATTTCTTCGGAAGGGGAACGGCTAAAGACCCATTTCGATCATATAAATTACAGCTATATCGCACGTGGAAAATACAACACTCAAATAGAACGGTATGAACAGTTGTTTGGAAAACAACAGGTTGCTGTCTTCCTCTTTGATGATTTCGTTGCAACTCCTGAAAAGGTGGTCACAGAAATAGCAAACTTTGTAGGCCTGCCCTCTTTCGATTATGATTTTTCATTGAAGAGCAACGTAGCGGCCGAGCCTAAAAGTGAGAAGATTCGGGATTTTGTTTATAAGCCCAACCGCTTTAAAAAATGGGTGGGGAAATTGATCCCGTCCAAACAATTGAAAAACGACATCATGGCAGCGATCGTTGCAAGGAATAAGAAGAAACTCAATAAGATTCCCTTAAGCACTGAAGTAAAACGGAAGATCTACAAAGAACATTTTGAAGCAGAGATCGAAACACTGGAAGTAAGACTGGGACGATCCCTGGAGGCCTGGAAATTATAGTAAAACGCAGCCGAAGGAAACCTGAAAGGCTGCTATTGGATTTGTAAATGAGATTGCAACAACGATGGAAAAGGTAAATATCATCACGGTGAATTATAATTCGTCCGGAGATCTGCTCCATTGTATCGCTTCGGTGATGAAATCTGATTATAAAAATTTTCAACTTTTTGCAGTGGACAACCACTCTACCGATGACAGTTTGAACAGGATCGAAGAAGGCGCAGAAAAACTCGGCATATCTATGCTACGAATCACGGCTAGACAGCTGCAGGAGATGAAAAACGAGGAGGCCCTTCAGGGCCAGTTGGTGTTGATAGAAAATGAAATCAACGATGGATTCGCCGCAGGGAATAACGTAGCCCTTCGCCATTTGATAAAACATCGGGACCAGGAATTCGTTTGGTTATTGAACCCGGATGTGGAGGTGGATCCTTCTGTGATGACTCACCTTATCGAAGTTCATGGAAACCAAGACAAGGTGTTAACAGGTAACGTAATTAACTACTTTAACGACAGAAAGCAAGTAATGTACTGGGGGGGGTTCAAGGTGAGAAAGTTTATTCACGGGATCAGAAACATCACTTCCAGGGAAGAAGAAGCAAAGATCGATGCCATCGCAGGTGCGTCTCTCTTTACGAATGTAGATACTTTCAGAACGCTAGGCTTGCTTCCTGAGAATTATTTCTTGTATTGGGAAGAAACCGATTTCTGCACCAAAGCCACGAGAAACGGGTTTAATTTCAACGTCAATAGCAAGTCGAAAATCTACGATCGGGTGGGAGGTGCTTCCAGCGGTAATTTTACACGAGAGTATCTATATATATTGAGCGGTCTCAGGTTCTATCGAAAATATTACCCGGCGTACTTAGTGTCTGTTGTAGTCTCTGTATTTTTGAAATTAATGGTTTCTATCGTTGGCACAAGGCTTAAACGACGAGCCATTTACTTTGGTTTGGTAGATTTTTTCAGATTAGGCCTAGGAAGAAAAGTGAACATTAAGGCAAGAATATCCCAGCAGTAACAAGTGAGTGGCTTTAAAAATAAATTGATCAATTTCTTATCGGTTTTCCCGATAAAATTCCTGTTTAGACCCATTTATGGGGGTGAGGGGAGCATTTTATTTTTTCATAAAGTGGTGGAGAACAAGCGATCGGGGGAAAGGGTCTCATTGATGGAAGCGAATGAAATTGAAGTGGACTTTTTGGAAAAGATCATACTCTATGTGCGGAAAAATGGTTATCAGATCATATCACTGGATGAGATGAGCGCGCGACTTGACAACCCCGGTAAAGGAAAATCAAAATTCGTGGTTTTCACCTTCGACGATGGTTACATAGACAATTATACCCTGGCCTATCCCGTTTTCAAAAAACATCAGGCGCCGTTTACTATATATCTCACCAATTGTTTTCCCAATAGATCGGCGAAGATCTGGTGGTATATGCTGGAAGACATCCTCTTGGAACAGGAAGAGATCTCGATCAGGGTTCGGGATGAACTAAGAAACTTTCGGTGTAAAAAACCCAAAGAAATGGAAACAGCATTTGTAGCGATCCGCGATTTGTTCATCAATGCTTCTCCAAATGACCAGTTAGAATTGATCGACCAACTAGCCGGAAAGTACAACAAAAGCATCATGGCCTATGTTGAAGCTGAAGCCCTTAGCTGGAATGAGATCGAAAAGCTAAGTTCAGATCCCCTGGTAACACTGGCCGGACATACTATGAACCATATTACATTAAATAAAGTTAATTCTGAAGAAGCCCTAGCTGAAATTATGGATTCGAAAGTTGAGATTGAATCAAAGATTCAGCAGGAGGTATTTCATTTTGCCTATCCCTTCGGAACTAGAAATGAAGTGAATGAACCGGAAGTTGCTTTGGTAGCAGAGAGTGGTGCATTCAAAACGGCTACGACCACCCGCATGGGTAATATTTTCAAAAGTCATGTGAGCGCAAAATTTGCCTTGCCAAGGATCCAGGTACTCGGCAGTCAGCAAAAACTTGCCATCCTTGATCTTTACCTCAGTGGAACGCTGCCGGCCATTAAGAATAAGTTGAAACGTGTAGTGACCCTCTAATATGGAAAGCGATATTCCTGTAAAACCTAACTTTTTCATCGTCGGAACTCCGAAGAGTGGCACCACTTCACTATTTAGGTACCTCGAAGAACATCCGGAAATTTTTGTACCCCACCTCAAGGAACCACACTTTTTTTCCTTTCCCGAAGTAAGTGACACCTACTATAACACTAAAATTGTTTCCACAGCAAGGCAGTATCAGGAATTATTCGCTAATGCAACCAGCTATAAGGCTGTGGGAGATCTAAGCAGCTCGTATTTATATAACCATAAGGCGGCTTCACGAATCAAGAAATTCAGTCCAGATGCCAAGATCATCATTGTATTGCGCAACCCCGTTGAAAGAGCCGTATCTCATTATTTGATGGACCGCAACCTGGGATATATCAAGACTCCTTTGATGGAGGTGCTTTCCAACAAAGAACAATACCCAAAATTCTTTGAGCAGTATTATGGAGTAGGCGAGTATAAAAAGCAGCTCGAGCGGTATACAGGCTTATTTGAAAAGCAACAGGTATTAATTTTGATGAGCGACGAATTATTCAGTGATCCTCGGGCTGTGCTGACCAGAATATTCAGTTTCCTGGAAGTGGATAATACCTTCCAACCCGATTTCAGTAAAAAATACAATGAGTACAAAGAGCCCAGGTTTAAGATAGTAAACCGCTTCAAAAATTCGAAAACATTACGTTGGATATTCGATCGTCTGCCCGGGAGCTTTCAAAAGATCGCTTCCAAAACCGCCTTTGACGAATCCCGGGAAAAACCATCATTGATGGCTGAAAAGGACTTGCTGCAAAACTGGTACTCCGATGAAATTCAGGAACTGGAACAGTTACTGGATCGAGATCTAAGTTCATGGAAGCAAACCAGCAAAACAGGAGAGTGAGATGAGAGACCTTCGTATTCTTATGTTGAGCAGGGCGACCCTTTTTTCCCATCCGGGCGGGGACACTATACAGATCAGGAAAACAGCGGAGTATTTGAATAAATTACAGGGAATCGAGGTTTCGGTAAAAACCGTGAATGAAAATATCGACTATTCGCAATTCGATCTGTTGCATTTATTTAACGTGTCACGGCCCGCAGACCTGTTAGGGGTGATCAAAAGATCGGGCTTGCCCTATGTGATCTCAACTATTTTTGTCGATTTTTCTGAAGCCGAAAAGAATCATTACAAAAAGTGGCGTGGATGGCTCAACAAGCTCCTGAATACAGATCAGGTGGAATACATCAAAGCAGTGGCTCGCATGCTACAGGGGCAGGACAAGCTTACCGACAAGAGCTACCTGTTTCGCGGGCAAAGGGCGTCCATCAAAAAGTTGATCAAGAATGCATCTTTGCTTTTGCCGAATTCACAAAGTGAGTACGACCGACTGCTCAAGGCATATGGATGCGAGCAAAAATACCGTGTAATTCCCAATGCAATCGACACCAAGGTTTTTGATCGAAATGCGGAGATAGACCATAGTTTTGATACCTTTAACGGCGCAGTGGTTTCCGTGGGGCAGATTACTCCGGTAAAGAATCAGCTCAACCTAATCAAGGCTCTGAATAATAGTTCATTCAAATTGTTTATCATTGGTTCGCCTTCCTCCAATGCGACTCGTTATTTTAAGAAATGCAAGCAGGCGGCAGCGGAGAACATAACTTTTGTGCCCTATTTAGATCAAAAAGACCTGGCAAAAGTATATCGAAAAGCGAAAGTACATGTGTTGAGTAGTTGGTTCGAGACTACGGGCCTGGTTTCACTGGAAGCTGCTTATATGGGCTGTAATATCGTGATCACCAATCGTGGAGATCAAAGCGAATATTTTGGGGAGCATGCATTTTATTGCGACCCGGAGGATCCCAAATCAATATATGAGGCAGTGGAACTAGCGTATGAAGCTGAATTCCGGGAACAATTTGTCAACGTCATTGAAAACAACTATACCTGGTCTATTACGGCCCAGAGAACCCGGGAAGCATACCAAGCCGTGATATCAAAAATCGAATCTTAAGTACATTTGATCGTAAAGAAAGACATATTCTACAGGGCGCTTTTGGTGGTATTATTTTTTATCCCCACGGTCTTTTCCTCGGTTGAGGTAACCATAGCCCTTTGTGTTCTATTGAGTAGCTTGTTGTTGTTTGATTTGAAGTTCAAATTTTCCAACACCTTCTTCAATGCTGTTATTCCGCTGGTTCTTATCTTGCTCATTGCAGGGACTGGTACTTTCTTCTTTACGCACGAACCCTACGACATTTTAAAGGATTTTGTCTACCTGGTCAAGCCTATATTAATGATCGTTTTGGGATATTATTTGATCGGGAAGATAGCCGACAAAGAATTCATCTTCAAGGTGATCATTTACATTGCCGTGGTATTTGCGATCTATCATATTTACCGCGTAACTAAATACCTGTCGGGGTTTCAATTCGGAATTACGAAGATCCGTTCGGTGGGGGGTAAAGCAAATTATATTGAATTGCTCGCGCTGGTCTTTCTTCATCTGAAGAACAGATCACGGTATTATACGCTACCCGCGAAGTATATTACCATTTTCAAGCTCATACTCTACGTGTCCTTCGT
Organism: Flavobacteriaceae bacterium; assembly: GCA_013043825.1. Lineage (GTDB taxonomy): Bacteria > Bacteroidota > Bacteroidia > Flavobacteriales > Flavobacteriaceae > Aureisphaera. The sequence goes on along the minus strand of JABDNM010000184.1, from coordinate 15,962 downwards.
TTTCTATTTTTCACGGACAATGCTGTTCACTTTCTTCATACTTTATTTTGCTATCAATGGTTACACCAAACTTACCCGCAAAGGAGTGGTCTATATAACGGCAATCATTGTTGCATTGGGAATTCTATTTGCTTCGTTACAAACGATGGATCTGGATCGTTCAAGTTTGGGATTTGAAGGCTTTCTTTATAAGATAAAAAATGCCCCGTCCGAGATACTCACCACCAAGATCGATAGGGAGGATCATTCCGATCTTTGGGATCACTGGCGAGGCTATGAAGCCAATAGAGCGTTTGAACAGCTGGGCGACACCAAACACGGACTCGGCTATGTATTTGGGAAAGGCCTTGGCTCCCTGGTAGACCTTGGGTTTTATGCACCCCTCAACCGGGATAAGATTCGATATATCCCCGTTCTCCACAACGGCCTGGCTTACATCATGTTCAAAGCTGGTTTTCTGGGGATGTTTATTTACCTCCTCTTTTTGGCCTACCTGTATTTGCAGGCCTATCAACAGCCCCTCTCAGATCATGTTACCTTCTTCAATAATGCCATTTCTGGAATGGGATTGTATTTCTTTTTCACTACCCTCATCATTACCGGCATCTACAACCAAGGGGATACAGTGACCATCGCGCTGGGAGCGTTTATTTACCTGAAACACGTTCATCAAAAAAAGGCCTTGGAATTATGAAGATAGGTATTCTAGGAACCAGGGGAATCCCTAACTTTCATGGCGGTTTCGAACAATTCGCCGAGTTCTTTTCAGTATTTCTGAAGGAACAGGGTCACGAGGTATCGGTTTATTGTTCAGGAAATCATCCCTACAAGAAAGATGAGTTCAAAGGGGTTAAGCTAATTCATTGCAGCGATCCGGAGGACAAAATTGGTACCGTAGGGCAGTTTTTCTACGATTTTAATTGTATTAGGAATTCTCGAAAGCAACATTTCGACATTTTATTGCAATTGGGGTATACAAGCAATTCCATCTGGCATCGATGGCTTCCAAAGAAATCCATCATTATTACGAATATGGATGGCCTGGAGTGGAAACGCACCAAATACAGCAAGAAAGTAAGGCGTTTTTTGAAGTACGCAGAGTCCCTCGCTGTAAAAAGCAGTGATTTCTTGATCGCGGACTCGGTGGGAATTCAAAATTATTTGAAGAAAACCTACGGCGTACCTTCGCAATACATCGCATATGGCTCTTTTCTATTTACCAGTCCTAATGACGAGGTTTTAAAGGAGTACAGTTTGGAGCCAAACAATTATAGCCTGCTTATTGCACGCATGGAACCGGAAAACAGCATAGAGACCATTTTGGACGGGGTAGTTTCGTCTAAGAATACTTCCCCATTCTTGGTTATAGGAAAGCACGATACCAACAAGTTTGGAGCTTACTTGAAGGAGAAATACAAAAACCAGGAACAGATTCGGTTTATGGGAGGGATCTACGACCAGGATCACCTGAACAACTTGAGGTATTTTTCCACGCTTTACTTCCATGGCCACACCGTGGGAGGGACTAACCCGTCCCTTCTGGAAGCAATGGCCAGTAATTCTCTCATCGTGGCTCATGACAACGAGTTCAACAAAGCAATTTTGGAAGAGAACGCTTTCTATTTTACCAACCAAACCGATGTGAGTAATTTAATAGATGATATCGACTCAAAAGAAGAACACCTGGAAAAGCTAACAAGGAATCGGGATAAAATTGAGCGCTCGTTTTCCTGGGAGATCATCAATGAGAGCTACTTGGAATTTATGGAAACCGCCTATGAGCAGGGTAAATAAAATAATACATTCCGAAAAGACATTTGCAGGGCTTATGGCAGCCTTGCTGGCTTTACTACCACTTCCATATGGATTTAGTACAGCCGCTTTGATCCTACTGCTCACAATTTCCTTGTACAGTTTGAAAGATCATAAACCCGATCTCAACAAAGCTTATTTCATTCCTATGGCTTTTTACATGCTCATGGTTGTTTCGGTAATTTGGAGCAACGATCGAGCCCAGGCTTTTCGGGGATTGGAACGGCAGCTAGCTCTGGTGCTTATACCCTTGGCCTTTGTCATGATGCCTAAATTATCCAGGAACATCAGGAACAAGGTATTTTATTGGTTCTCCCAAGCATTGGCTGTTTTTGCGCTGTTCTTCATGCTGAAAGCTGGCTTCACTTACCTGCAATTGGGAGATTCGGCCATATTTTTTTACCACGAATTGGTCGCACCGCTGGATTTGAACGCGATCTATGTATCTGTGTTTGTAGCGCTATCCTGCGTATTCCTGATGTTCGAGCAAAAGAAAAACAAACGATCCATAGCCACTTTGATTATTTTAGGACTGTTTCTAATACTGTTGTCCTCTAAAGCGATCATTCTGTCGCTTACTTTACTCATAGCCGTGGGAGTCATTAGAAGATTTAATAAACGAACCGCTTTCATTTTGTTTGCACTCCTGGGATTGGGAATTGTTTTGATACTATTTACAAGAAACCCTATCAAAGATCGTTTCCAGGTGGAGATCACGGCATCCAATTTGGATGAGGTATTTAATAAGGAAGAATTTGGGAAGGTGTATTATTGGACCGGAACTACGATTCGGTTGTTCCAAGCCCGAATTTTCCTTGAAATGCTGGAGGAAGACAAATTATTATTCAAGGGATATGGGATCAATAATTCACAACCTGTGATTGCCAAAAAGCACAGGGAATACGATTTATACAAAGAATTCCATAATTATAATTTTCACAACCAATACATCCAGGCGTTCGCCGAATTGGGCCTCTTTGGTCTATTATTCCTATTTTTAATGCTGGCGGTGATCCTGAGACAATATATTATTACCAATGATATATTATGGTTGGCCTTGTTTTTTATCATGTTCGTTGTTTTCCTTACAGAATCGTATTTATGGCGGCAACGGGGGCTATATCATTTTTTACTGCTGTATTGCATCCTATTTAAAACAGCAATGAATCATAAAACTGAAATCATTAAAGAGCAGTAACCACATATCATGAGGATCATTCTCGCTTCTATTTATCCGTGGATCTACGTATTGTTATTTTTAACGATACCCTTCGATAATTACGTACGTGCGTTACCCAATATTTTAATGGGGATCCTGGTCGTGACCTTCCCATTTATAATTCGCAAAGAACATTTTAAGAAACTAAAAAAGGTCCCGGCACTGGTATTTACCATTTTCTGCGCCTATATGGTCTTGAATGCAGCCATAAACAATCGAATTGAAGGTGATTTTGCCATGGTCAACAAGATCCTGTTATCCTTGGGGTTCTTGTTACTTTATATTCCTATTGATGATTATAAAAAAGTAAAACGTGCCATTCTATTTTCGGCTATCGCTGTTATCACCTTTTCTGTGGTCAATATTTTTGTGATCATAAATACTTCGGAAGACATTGTGCTGGGGTTCTCAAGACAAGTGATCGAAGCCTTGCTCATTGACCGAATCTACCTGGGATTCATCTCCATTTGTAGTATCCTAATCTCTTACCAGGCCTTGAGACCTCAATTTCATCCCAATAATAAGTACCACTTGTTGAATATAATCATCAACGTGCTTTTTATTTTTTTGATGGTATCCAAGATCGCCGTGATCATTCTTGCCTTGATCTTTCTTACCAGGCAGCTCTACGGGAAGAATAAATGGCTGCGATTCCCTATCGCCCTGGTATTTCTATCAGGACTTACGGCCCTTATCGTGACGTCCACCAAATTGGTTCGAAAAAATGCCAGTGGCCAAAAGGAAACATTCCTGGAGCAAACCCTCACCTGGGAATTACGCACCGAAGTTTGGAAATGCGTTGACCTCATTCGAAAGAAAGAAGGTATTATCGTGCAGGGATTTGGATTTGAAGGGACGAAGGATAAATTGGCGGCTTGTTACGAGGATCATATTTCCGATGATGCCAAACGAACTACCTTCGTAGAGGAACAATACAACACGCACAATCAATTTTTAGATATATATTTTCAATCAGGCGTCATTGCCCTGCTGCTATTACTGTGCTTCGTCCTGGTAGTTTTTATTCGGAATCGCAAGCATTTTATTCCAACGGCCTTCCTTGTTGTATTGGTAAGTTATTTTATGGTGGAGAATGTGTTCCATCGACAGGTAGGCGCCTATTATGTTGGTTTCGTTCTTATAACACTGCTAATTCAGAACCAACTGCCTGAAAACAAAGTTGAAAAAGAGAACGAATGATGCAGGCAAATTGTATTTTTGCACACTTTAGAAATTCGTGGAAACGCGAAGATCGAAAGTATAATTTAAAACCCCATTTGGGCCTATAGACTATGAAAATAGCAGTAATTGGAACAGGGTATGTAGGATTGGTAACCGGCACATGTCTGGCAGAAACCGGAAATGAAGTGATTTGTGTTGATATCGATGCCGAGAAAGTGGAAAAGATGCGCAACGGATTTGTTCCTATTTATGAACCACACCTCGATTTGCTTTTCCATAGAAATATCAAGGCGAATCGCCTGCAATTCACCACCTCCCTGGATGAGGGTTTGGAACACGGCGACATCATATTTCTAGCATTACCTACTCCAGAGGACGAGGATGGTTCTGCAGATCTGTCTTACGTGCTGAATGTTTCGGAAGAGATTGGGGCGAAAATGCAAGAATATAAGATCATTGTCGATAAGAGCACCGTCCCCGTGGGAACAGCAGACGCAGTTCGGGAAACCATCTCTAAAAAAGCACAATGTGAATTTGATGTAGTCTCCAACCCCGAGTTTCTTCGGGAAGGTTTTGCTGTGGACGATTTCATGAAACCCGAACGCATTATTATTGGCTCCAGCAGTGAACGTGCCACCAAAATCATGCAAAAATTATATGGCCCATTCGTGCGCTCGGGCAATCCGGTGATCGTCATGGATGAACGATCTGCCGAACTTACCAAGTATGCTGCGAATTCATTCCTGGCAACCAAGATCACCTTCATGAATGAGATCGCAAACTATTGTGAACGGGTAGGTGCCGATGTGGACAAAGTACGCGTTGGAATGGGTACCGATTCCCGTATTGGTAAGCGATTCCTTTTCCCTGGAATTGGATATGGAGGCTCTTGTTTTCCGAAGGATGTGAAAGCGCTTCGGAAGGCCGGAATAGATGAGAACTACGATTTTAAGATCCTGGGGTCTGTGATCGATGTGAACCAACGACAGAAAAGTATCCTCATCCCGAAAATGGAGGCTCATTTCAAGGAAGGAATGTCCGGAAAGACATTTGCTATCTGGGGACTGGCCTTCAAACCCGAAACCGATGATATTCGGGAGGCGCCTTCCATCGACATCATGAATGCACTTTTGGAAAGAGGAGCCAGACTTCAGGTATTCGACCCGGAAGCCATGAAGAACATTCGAGGGCAATTCGGAGATAAGTTAACCTATGCCGATTCTATGTACGAGGCCTTGGAAAATGCAGACGCCCTTGTTATTTGTACCGAATGGAGCATTTTCAGATCGCCTAGTTTTAACAAAGTGAAGGAAATGTTGAACGCCCCGATACTATTCGACGGACGAAATCTTTACAACGTAAACGATATGGAACGGGAGGGGTTCAAATATATTTCAATAGGAAGAAGAGAAGCAAATTGATAGTATGGCCGATAGAATGAAAAGAGTTTTGATTACGGGAGCTGCCGGATTTTTGGGGTCCCATTTATGCGATAGGTTCGTTCAGGAAGGTTATGAAGTAATAGGGATGGACAACCTCATTACAGGCGACCTTAAGAATATTGAACACCTGTTCAAACTCGCCAATTTCGAATTCTACCATCACGATGTTACCAAGTTTGTCCATGTTCCGGGGAAGGTGGATTACATACTTCATTTTGCCTCACCTGCCAGTCCAATAGATTATCTGAAGATACCAATACAAACGCTGAAGGTGGGCTCCCTGGGCACCCACAATCTTTTAGGGCTCGCCAAGGAGAAACAAGCAAGGATCCTCATCGCTTCTACTTCCGAAGTATATGGTGACCCCTTGGTGCATCCTCAAAGCGAAGACTACTTCGGGAATGTCAATACCATAGGCCCTAGAGGAGTATACGATGAAGCCAAACGATTCCAGGAATCAATCACCATGGCTTACCATCGGTTCCATGGCTTGGATACGCGTATTGCGAGAATCTTTAATACCTATGGCCCGCGTATGCGGCTAAACGATGGAAGAGTGATCCCTGCTTTTATGGGACAGGCATTGCGGGGTGAAGACATTACTGTATTTGGAGATGGCATGCAAACTCGTTCGTTTTGTTATGTGGACGACCAGATTGAAGGAATTTACAGGCTTTTGCTAAGCGACTATCACCTTCCAATCAACATTGGAAATCCAGATGAGATTACAATCCTCGATTTTGCCGAAGAGATAATTAAACTTACTGAAACCGATCAGAAGATTGTTTTCGAACCCCTTCCAACCGATGACCCCTTACAACGACAACCGGATATAACTAAAGCCAAAGAAGTGCTGGATTGGGAGCCCAAAGTGGAAAGAGCCGAGGGTATGAAGGCAACGTTCAACTACTTTAAGAGTCTAACCAAAGAGGAGCTGTTTAAAAGTGAGCATAAAGATTTTTCAAAGCATAACAGACATTAAGTGATGATTTTTAAGACCGGAAGATATTCGGGGTTTCTAAGACCTATATCCTATATCATCGATCTATTGATCATCAATTCGTTGGCATATCAATTTTTCGAATCCAACTTTCTCTTCCTCAATTACGTGCTGTTCGTTTCCATCGCCTGGGTAGTGATGTCTCTGCGATCCAGTTTTTACGAGATATATCGATTTACAAGGCTAACAAATATCTTATCGCTTATTGGCAAACAGGGCATACTTTTTATTCTTTTGGTATTTGCCTTTTTTGGTTTTTATCGCGAACTGGAAGTAGCGCCCATGGCCATATTCAGGTATACCCTGATTGTGATTCTCTATATCACCATTGCCAAAGTAGCGATCTATTACCTTTTAAAGAAATATCGCCTCCTTCTAAAGGGAAACTTACGTCGTGTGGTGATCGTGGGGTTGAATCAAAAAACCGATCAGCTAAGAAAATTCTTTGAAGATAATCCCGAATACGGATACTTGCTTCAACAAACTTTTGACGTAAGAGGACCCAACGCCGTGAGTATTGAAGAATGCCTGGAATACATAGAGGCCAATAACATAGACGAGGTCTATTCCTCGGTAGGGGAATTGAGTAATGAACATCTTACACAACTCATCGACTATGCCGACAATAATTTGAAAATACTCAAGTTCCTCCCGGACAACAAGGAGATCTACAGCAAGCGACTCGATTTCACCTATTATGGCTATTTGCCGATACTCTCCATGCGGAAAATCCCCATTGAAGAGCCTTTCAATAAGTTCATTAAACGGGGGTTCGATATTGGACTGTCTCTCATTATTATTGTCGGGATCCTTTCATGGCTTACCCCGTTGTTAGGGCTAATCATAAAGTTGGAATCCAAAGGCCCCGTATTCTTTAAACAGAAACGGAATGGCCTCGATTACAAGGAATTTTATTGTTATAAATTTCGCTCGATGAGGCCCAATCCCATGGCTCATCTTCATCAGGTGCGAAAGGATGATCCCAGGATCACGCGCATTGGTCGGATCATTCGCAAGACCAGCATCGATGAACTTCCCCAATTTATCAATGTTTTAAAAGGAGAGATGAGCGTAGTAGGCCCCCGACCTCATATGGTGAGCCATACTCATATGTATGCCGAACGGGTGGACAAGTTCATGGTACGTCATTTTATCAAGCCCGGTATCACCGGACTCGCTCAGGTGAGCGGTTTCAGGGGAGAAGTGGAAGATGAGAACCATATTATAAACCGGGTGAAATACGACATCTTCTATCTGGAGAATTGGTCTTTGCTCCTGGATCTAAAGATTGTGTCCCAAACCATTTACAATGCCTTAAGAGGTGAAGAAAGAGCCTATTGAAAATAAACCATTGATTTCTGTTGTCACTCCTTTGTTCAACGCCGAACGCTTTATAGAGGAGACGCTTAGAAGTGTGCAACAGCAGAGCTATGGTAATTGGGAGTTATTGGTTGTAGACGACGCATCGAACGATGCCTCGGCATCCTTGGTAGAGAGAATGGCAGTTAACGATGAACGCATCAAACTTACAAGACTCACCGAAAATAAAGGAGCTGCGTACTGCCGAAATTTAGCCACCGAACAAGCCCAGGGAGATTATATCGCTTTTCTGGATAGCGACGATCTATGGCTTTCGGGGAAATTGGAAAAGCAGATAAACGCCATGACCAAAAACAATGTGGCCGTCTCGTTCACCAGCTACCTTCATATGAATGAACAAGGTGAATCCATCGGGAAACGAATAAAGGCCATCCCAAAACTCACTTACCAAAAACAATTGCGGAACAATTACATAGGGAATCTTACGGGGATGTACAATGCCTCCCTGTTGGGGAAGATCCTCTCACCAGACATACGGAAACGTCAGGATTGGGCCGTTTGGCTGGAGGCCATCAAAAAAAGTGGTGGGCCGGCTTTAGGAATTGAGGAAGATCTGGCTCGTTATCGAGTAAGAACCGACTCCATGAGTGCTACCAAATGGCGACTGGTGAAACCTAATTATTATTTTTATCGAACCCACCTGGGATATTCTGCAATTCGGTCTTTTTTTGCGTTACTACGCTTCTTTTGGGAATACTTTCTGATGCGCCCGCGATATATCGAGCGGTATTAAAGTTTGGAAACAAACTGCTTCAGTTTCCCGCGTTTGCTTCGGTCCATGACGGCAACTCGCTCAAATATCAATTGCAGATCGTTTTCCAGGTATTGGTAGAGCGCTTTTTTTATGGTTGCTTCCTCTTCCGCAGTTAAGATGCGTTCAGAAGTATAAATAATTCGGAATGTATCAAGAGCAGTCTGCTCCACTACGAACTCTTTTACATTTCCATCATCCTCGATCACACTTTTCGTAACATAGTAGAAGGTTAGTCCGGGCACGGTTTTTCCTCCGGGCAGTCTTGCAATGTCATTGGTTCTCCCAATAAGCTGCTTTAAAATAGGTTGCTTCAAGCTTCCTCTTTCATCCAGTATTCCAGAGTCGCCTATATCATAGCGAATCATGGGATGAGCTCGATTATAAAGGCCTGTGATCACAATTCTTCCAGGTTGTCCATTCGGTACGGGCCTATCCTCTTTGTCGACAATTTCAACAAACAAGGTTTCGTTGTTTGCAATAAAATCACCCTTCCTATTGGTGAATGCGATAAGGTCCAGCTCGCTAGCACCATATTCGTTGACAATTGGAACCCCAAACCATTTTTGCATCAAATCCTTGTCGGAATCGTACAGCATCTCGCTGGTAACGATACAATATTTCAAGGTGGGACAAAGCTGGGTAAGAACTATTTTTTTCTTCTGAAGATACTTGGCAAATAATACGATTGAGCTTGTATAGCCATTGATGTGATCAAATTTTTTTCTTCGGAATACGTTTAGAAATTGCTCTAGTTTTTCTTCGGAAAGATCGAAAATGGGAAAGCGGTATCGGCTGCTTAGCAGATCTTTGAACCGTTCCTTTTGGTAACCTATCTGGTCCAATGGAATTCCGTAGAACCGGGCTTGCTTCGAATTATGAAAATTGAGACCATACCATCCAAATCGATCCAGGATCTCCGCCCAGGTAAGGGCATGGCAAAATTTGTCTTTGGCAAACAGAAAGGGATGGCCGCTGGAACCACTAGTCTTATTTACGTACACCTTGCTCTTTGGATAACCTATGGAGAGCCGCTTCTTTAATGGAATTTGCAAATGGGCTTTTTGCATTATCGGGACTTCAGCCCATTCTTCATATTTTTTCCCATCGGTAAACGATTTATAAAAGGGATTGTTTTCTTGGTGGAAGGTCAGGATATCTTGCTTTATGCCGTCAAGATAACTGTTGTATTCGCTTTCGGGGATAGCCTGAATCTGTCGTAATTTCTCTTTGGCTTTCCCAATGGGAAAACCGTTGAATTTCAAGCTTAGTTCGAACAAATTCAATACACAATTATTAGTGGTTCAAGGTACAAACAATTACTTTTGTAGTCCAAAATAAATCTGTTGCACATGAATATTCTGGTCTTAGGTTCCGGTGGCCGGGAACACGCATTCACCTATATGATCGCTCAAAGCAAACGCTGCGAAAATTTGTTTGCGGCCCCTGGAAATGCAGGCACTGCCCAGTTTGCGACCAATGTACCAATTCTAGTGAACGATTTTCAGGCCATCAAGGATTGTGTGCTTGAAAATAAGATCGAACTGGTTGTAGTTGGTCCGGAAGATCCACTGGTGAATGGAATCTATAACTTTTTTCGAGAGAGTAATTCCCTGAAGGACACCATCCTCATTGGACCTTCTTTGGAGGGAGCCCGTCTGGAAGGAAGCAAAGAGCGCGCTAAGGAATTCATGCTTGAACACGATATTCCTACTGCCGCTTATCAAAGCTTTACTGCTGTTAATTTAGACGCCGGAAAGCAATTTCTGGAAACCCTTTCTCCGCCCTATGTTCTGAAGGCCGATGGTTTAGCTGCGGGTAAGGGGGTTTTGATCATCGATGATCTTGAGGAAGCCAAAACCGAATTGGAGAATATGCTCGCTCATGCCAAGTTTGGCGCGGCAAGCGCGACGGTTGTTATCGAAGAATTCCTGGATGGCATCGAATTAAGTGTCTTCGTTCTTACCGATGGAGTTAACTACAAGATCCTACCTACGGCCAAAGACTATAAACGTATAGGAGAAGGAGACGTTGGGTTAAATACGGGTGGAATGGGGGCTATCTCTCCTGTCCCTTTTGTGGATGACACACTAATGCGAAAGATCGAGGAGCGTATCGTGAAACCAACCGTTGAGGGATTGAAGCTGGAAGGGATCGATTATAAAGGATTTATTTTTATCGGACTGATCAAGGTACATGGCGAACCTTATGTTATTGAATACAACGTTCGGATGGGAGATCCGGAAACAGAGGTCGTATTACCGCGCATTAAAACCGATCTTGTAGATCTTTTGGAGGCTACTGGAAAACAGCGTCTCGATAAGATCGATTTGGAGATCGACCCAAGAGCAGCAGCTACGGTTATGTTGGTATCCGGAGGCTATCCTGAAGCCTACAACAAAGGCAAGGAGATCACAGGAATTGAACGAATTGGAGATTCCATTGTTTTTCATGCAGGGACTATTCAGCAAGAAGGGAAAGTTCGGACCAACGGCGGTAGGGTGCTGGCAGTCACCTCTCTTGACAATGACTTCAGAAAAGCATTAAAAAAATCCTATAAAAATATAGAAGAACTATATTTCGACAGGATGTATTACCGAACCGACATCGGGTTCGACCTTTAAGCAGATGGAAACTGCATTATTCTTCGCCCAGAAAGGAATGGGATACCTGAGTGCGATCTTCTTCTCCGCGGGCATTCACTTCAGCCAATGTTTTCATCCAGTAGAAGAACGCGATAATTGCAGTAGCCAGAAATAACCAGCTCACTATATTGGCCATCCACCAGTTGTCCAACTCCACGGCGCGCAAGGCTTCGTACGGGACAAATAAGATAGCTTCGGCAAAATCCTGTATTCCTTCAAAAAATCCTTTCCAAGACATATCAGTATATTTATAATACAAAAATAGAAATAAAGTCCTATGCTTACAAGCTTTTTTGGTAAATCCAAACCTTTGAATTTTCTGCTCGTAGGTATCTACATCGTACTATTATATTCCATCCATTTTTTATTCTTCGCAGAACTTGAGCGTACGGCTTCTGAAATCATAGGGTTTTTTGTGGCTGTAGTGTTCTTGTTATTTTCCATGTTATTGCTCGATTTTGTGATCCGAAAGAACAGCTTGAACCAACTAAACACCTTTGGAATCCTTGTTTTTAGCACATCAGCTATGATGTTTCCCGATCTCGTTGGACAATACAGTTTGGTCGTGGCCAACGTCTTTTTGTTGTTGGCTTTAAGACGTATTTACAGCCTTCAATCGCTGAAAAACAGCGAGAAAAAAATAGTCGATGCTACTTTGTGGATTGTGCTCGCTTCTGTATTTTATTTTTGGAGCCTACTTTTATTGCTTTCACTTTATTTTGCGATATTGATCAAACCCAGGAATCATTTTCGCTATTTCCTTATTCCATTGGTTTCGTTATTGGGGGCTTTGCTTATTGCAACGGCTTATCATTTTGTGATAGACGATTCTTTCAAATGGTTTGCAAGTTGGTTAACGCCGGTTTCTTTTGATTTTTCCGCCTATGGAAATCCCAAGATCTGGACAGCTATCACGTTCTTTAGCGCAGTGCTTATCTGGACCATTGTCTCTATGTTTCGAGGCTTGGCTTCCGTTCCGAAAAAGGATCGCCCAAATCAAGTACAAACGCTTGTTACAGTTGCGGTTGGAATTCTTCTGGTAGCCCTATCTCCCAATAAATCCGGGAACGAACTATTATTTTTGTTTGCACCTGCGGCCATCGTAGTTGCCTCGTTTATGGAACGCAATAAAGAACGGTGGTTTAGGGAGATATTACTTTGGGGATTCGTACTATTACCCGTGGTGCTGTTGTTCGTTAATTAAGCATGATGGGTTCAATATGAAGGGCCAATTCCTTTATATCCTATCACAATTTGTAATACCTTTGCAGCCAGAATAAATCAAATACAATTTTCATGTTCACCAACATCGCTCATACTATTTTTCAGGAAGTGATCGACACCTATCATATAAAGGATGATCCTTATCAGATCTTTGCAAATCCGTATGACAAGGATTCACATTTGATCGAGCATCTGCTATATAGAAAATGTTGGATAGATACGGTCCAATGGCATTATGAAGACATTATTCGTGACCCAAACATTGATCCTGTGGCTGCCTTGGACCTGAAAAGAAAGATCGATGCTTCCAACCAGGACAGAACCGATATGGTAGAATATATCGATAGCTATTTCCTGGATAAATATAAGGATGTTGAGGTTCAGGAGAACGCTACGATCAACACCGAAAGTCCGGCCTGGGGCGTGGACCGCCTTTCCATCCTGGAGTTAAAGGTGTATCATATGAAAGAAGAGGCCACCCGGGAGAACGCAAGCCAGGCTCACCGAGACGCTTGTCAGGAAAAGTTGAACGTACTGCTTGAACAACGCAAAGATCTTAGTATCGCTATACAACAGCTCCTGGACGACATCGCGCATGGCAGAAAGTACATGAAAGTGTATAAGCAGATGAAAATGTACAACGACGAAGAACTCAACCCGGTGTTGAGAGACCTAAAATAACTTTACCGTTTAGAGGAATCCCTCAATGAGTCATCCATCCCATACCTTGATCATCCGTTTTTCGGCCCTGGGCGATGTGGCAATGCTCGTTCCGGTACTACGGGTTTTTACAGATACCTATCCGGAAACCAAACTTACCGTGGTTTCCCGAAAGCGATTTGAGCCATTATTTCTGGACTTACCAAACGTGGATTTCCTAGAGGCCGATGTCTACGGAAAACACAGGGGATTATTTGGATTGCTGAAGTTAGCGAGAGAAGCAAAAGAATTGGGTATAGATACTGTTGCAGATATGCATTCTGTAATTCGGTCCAAAACACTGTCGAAAAATTTAAGCTTTCGTGGTGTAAAAATTGCTTCCATAGACAAAGGGCGTTCTGAAAAGAAAAACCTAACCAATGCCAAAGGAATGGGCCTGTTAAAATTGAAGACGACCCATCAGCGCTATGCAGAGGTTTTTAAAAAGTTAAGAATGCCAGTCGATTTGGCGAAGCACAGATTTCCCGAACGAAAACCGCTTAACCCACGGCTATTAACACTCATTGGAAAAGAACCCAAGAAGTGCATTGGCATCGCCCCATTTGCAGCTTACGAAAGCAAGATGTATCCGTTGCCCCTCATGCAGGAGGTGATCGAGAACCTTGACAAGGAAGAGCACTATCGAATCCTTCTATTTGGTGGTGGAGCCGAAGAAATAGCACAACTGAAAGAATGGGAAACACTGTACTCAAATGTCACCAACATTGCTGGCTCACTCACGTTCGAGGAAGAATTAAATTTGATCTCCAACATCGATGTAATGCTCTCTATGGACAGTGCTAATGGACATCTGGCCGCAATCTATGGAATACCCGTGATCACTTTGTGGGGCGTCACACATCCTTATGCCGGGTTCACTCCATTCGGGCAGCCTGAAGAAAATCAACTTCTTGCAAACCGCAACCTGTATCCACTTATACCCACTTCGGTGTATGGCAATAAATACCCTCCCAATTATGAAGATTGCATGAAATCCATAGCTCCAAAAACCGTGGTGCAAAAACTTCTCGAAAAACTCTAGTCGGTTTTAGACGTCGTCGTAGTCGATCTCCAAAACAGAGGTTGTGGGATGAGATTGACAGGTAAGGACCAATCCCTCCTCCAGTTCCGAATCGGTGAGGATCTGGTTCTTACGCATTTCCACTTTCCCTTTGGTGATGCGAGCGATACATGTGCTGCATATTCCCCCCTGACAAGAGAAAGGAGCATCCAGGCCGTGCTCCAGTGCCGCATCCAACACACTTTTCTTCTTCGACATAATAAAGGTTTCAACTTCATCGTCCAGGGTAATGGTTATAGTCGTGTCGCCTTCATGGTCTTCTTTTAAACTCCCGTCTTCCGAAGAACTGAAAAGTTCGAAAAGAATTTGTTCTTTCTTTACACCCCGATCCAGCAGCGTATCTTTCACTGTTTCGATCATTTCTTCCGGTCCGCAGAGATAGAAGCGGGTAAATTCGGTTTGACCCCATTTGTTCTTAAGCAAGTAGTTCACAACAGATCGATCGATACGCCCAACCATGCCATTATTCTCTTTGTTTCGGCTGAAGATGTATTCCACACTCAAACGCCCCGAGTAGTTTTCCTTCAATGCTTCCAATTCATCATAAAACATCGCTTCTTGAAGGGATTGATTGCCATAAACCAGCAAAAACGAGCTTTTTGGTTCCCGTTCCATAACGTCCTTGATAATAGAAATTACGGGCGTGATCCCGCTTCCTGCTACAAAAGCGGCGTAGACGTTTCGATTGTCGGGATTTGGTTCGAATGAAAAATGACCCATAGGAGGCATCACTTCCAACAGGTCTCCAACTTCTAATGCGTCATTGGCGAATTTGGAAAACGTGCCGTCTTTTACTTTTTTAACCCCCACTTTCAGTTCTCCGCTGGACGGGCTGCTGCATAAAGAGTAAGACCTTCGTAACTCTGTACCATCAAGCGTGTATTTGATATTGATGTATTGCCCCGCTAAAAATTCGAAAGTTTCTCGCAAGGAATCGGGGACATCAAAGGCAATTGAAACCGAGTTAGGCGTCTCTTTTCTTATTTCTGAAATTACCAGTGAATGGAATTCGGTCATGCAAAAATTTTTGGCAAAAATACAAAGGAAAAATTGTCTTGAGACTGAAGTCCTCCATAATGCCGGCCAAATTTCGGCTTAAATCCCGCGAGATACGAAAAAGAAACGTATTTTTACGGTCCCTTTGTCTCGATTGACATACTAAAAACAAAGGATTTAAGTTACATTATCATAGAAACCGATCGCATTTTGAAGAGCATACAAAAAATTACACTTTTATTCCTAAGTTTATTACTTCTGGCGGCTTGTTCAAGGAAGAAGAATAGTTTTATGAGCAGAAACTTTCATGCGGTTACCGCAGAGTTCAACGCTTTGTATAATGGTGATGTAGCCTTCACAGGAGGAAAGGAAGAATTGGCCTTGTCGTTCCGGGATAACTTCTGGGAAATCCTTCCGGTAGAACGAATCCAGCTTAAAGAAGAGCTTACCTTACCAGGTCAACAGACCAATCCAAACTTTGAGCGGGCCGAGGAAAAGGCTGCCAAGGCAATTCAGAAACACTCCATTTAT
>JABDNM010000181.1 GCA_013043825.1 Flavobacteriaceae bacterium | reverse complement strand
CTGTTTGCATAATATAAGTTTTAAAGGTTTGATCAAAGATGCGAAGGGTGGTTCAATTCTGAAAAAGGCACTGACCGAAGTGTCATTATTCGAGGACGAATTGTAACTGCCTGATGCATGAAGTTATAAATTATTCGTACTACATACATCTATCTTGGTGTTTAATGCTTACAAATTATCCAACTGGTTGTCGGTCCTATCCTCACTGATGGTCCAGAAGAAGCCTACAAAGAAGAATTGATCGGCTGCGGGAAGCAAGGCCCGGCGGTTAAAATTCCCATTCATATCGGGTGAAGAAGCATATTGATAGCCGTTGATGTTATTGAACCCGGGTAAATTATTGATAGAAACATAAAGGATCTTCTGTTGCGAGATCAAGTAGGCCCAGTTAACACTCAAACTCTGGTAGGCTTTGGTTTGTTGCTGAAGGAAACCAGGCATATTCGGATTGGTATAGGTCCTGCCACTTCCGTATTGGTAGCTCAGCCCAAACTGGCTCTTCCAATCTGCGATAAAATACTTGGCTACCACAGACAGGTTGTGCCTATTCGCGAAAGGAGGAGTCGCTTCGGAAGGGTAATTCAAGTAGTTGCGCTTACTGTCCAGGTACGAATAGCTTAACCAGTAATCTACGTTTTTGATGGTATTGTTATCCCGCCAGAAAAGATCGAAACCGCGGGCATATCCGGTTCCCCCATTGGCATAACTACTGTCAAAATCGGGGAATTCGGTATCGAATGTGATCAAATTGTTATACTCCTTATGGTAAGCCTCTGCCCTGAATATCCTGTTGTTGGCCGAATATTGATAGTTCAGTATATAATGCTGGGTTTTCTGGGCCTGCAAGTCCTGATCGAATTTTAAAAATTCATTCAACGGTTGCTGGTAAAAGTCACCGTAGGCGACTGAGATCTGACTGGATTTTCCGGTCTTGAATGCGAGGGAGGTGCGGGGTGCGATGGTAAATTCATCGAACAGGTAGCTGTATTCCCCACGTACACCCAATTTCATCGCAAATTTCTTGGAGAAGATAAGATCGGCTTCTGTAAAAAGGGCTGAAATGTTATTGTTAAAACTGAAGCGCGCCTCAGCCAAAGGATTCTCAAAATCTTCGCCAAAATCGGTCAAGAATTGTTCCGCCCCAAGGCTCAATTTGAATCGGTTACTGAATCGCTTACGCAATTTCAACTTAAGATGAGCCGAATTTTCAATATCTCGAATATCACTGTCTAGGATCCCGATTCGACTGTTCGAATGTGTATAACTTCCCCCTCCTTCGATCTTCCAGCTCTCACCCAATTCTCCTGCATAACTTGCATTTGTATACAGATTGGCGTTTTTCAGGCTAAAGGGAAGTCCATCTGCCAGGTTAATATCTTCCTGGATCAATTCAAAATTAGTGGTGTCGAAGGCAGTATAAAACTTAAATAACCCCTTGTCGAATTTTCTTCGGAAGACACTCTCCCCCGAAACCGCTTCAAAAGGCTTTTGCCAATCGTTCCGGTCGGGAAAAGCCGCAATGTACGGTGCCAGGTTAATATAATTCACATTAAAACTCACCGAGCTTTTTTCCCACTTCTGTGTATTTCCAATCCCACCGCCCACACTCATGAGGGCGATATCGGTTTTGTCCTGGTCCGGCTCGTCGATCGTATTCAATAACAATACCGATGATAGGGCCTGACCAAATTCAGCTGAATAACCTCCGGTGGAAAAAGTGATCCCATCGAAGAGAAAAGGGCTGTATCTTCCACGCGTTGGAATATTATTGGTTGTTGGTGTATAGGGCGTGAATACCCGAATACCATCGATAAAGATTTGTGTTTCTCCAGCATCTCCCCCGCGAACAAATAGCCTGCCATCTTCAGCGACTGTTGTAGTCCCGGGAAGGGTTTGAAGTGCTCCAACAAAATCGCCCAGGGCACTGGCCGTAGTCACTACATCCAGTGGCTTTAACACCGAAACCTTGCTATTATCCCCCGCCTCTAAAGTTCCGGCTGAAATAACGACCGTATCAAGCGCGTTCACATCCTCGATCAACGAAACGACGAGATTATTCATTTGAGTCACATCGGCGTACATCATAAAGGGTTCGTAGGCAACAAATGAAACTACCAACGTTTGCAGACCGGTTTCTTCCGTAGAAAATGAAAATTGGCCCGCTTCATTGGTAGAAGCACCGTCGTAAGTACCTTCCAGATAAACATTGGCCCCAGCAACCGGACTGCCATCCTTCTTAGTAACAACCCCCGAGATCTCGGTCTGAGCCATTACTTCGATGGAACAAAACAAAACGAATACTAAACTGAAAAAAAGAATTTGAGGCAGTTGGTTGTTTATTTTCATAATGCGAGAACGGATTTTTCAGAGACAAAGATGATTTGCTTCGGCATCAATTCGGAATCAAAAATACTGAAATGTCGATTTTACACACCCAACTGTCAATCAAGCCTGCTTTAAAAATACTATCTTTAAAAAAAATAACCCATGAAAAATATAGTCACCATTCTCGTTTGTATACTAGCCGCATTTTCGGTTTCGGCGCAGGATACGTTTTCAATTGTAGCAGTAGATCCCGAGACCGGGGAAATTGGGTCTGCAGGTGCTTCCTGCGTTACCGGCATTGGTTCACAAGGGATCATCGATATTATTACCGACATCATTCCAGGTCGTGGTGGAGTGAACTCCCAAGCCTGGGTTTGTATACCTAACTCAAATCTTGAGAATGCCATCATTCGAATGGAGGCGGGCGATTCACCTCAGGAGATCATAGACTGGTTGCTGGCCAACGATTCATGTGCTAGTCAGAATTTCGATCCGGAATACCGCCAATACGGGATTGTAGATCTGGATGGAAATGGAGACCCAAGAACCGCAGGCTGGACCGGGAGCATGACCGATAGTTACAAAGAAGACCGTCAGGGGCCCAACTACAGTGTACAGGGTAATATCCTACTGGATGTTAGTGTGATAGATAATATGGAAGCAAATTTCAACAATACCAACGGCACCCTTGCCGATAAGCTGATGGCGGCCTTGCAGGGAGCCAACTTTGCCGGTGCAGATTCTCGTTGCCTGGTAGATGGCACTTCCTCTACCACAGCATATTTGTTAGTGTACAGGGCAGACGATGATCCCAACGATCCATACTTACGTTTGAATGTGGGACAGCAACAACCGGGTATTGAACCAATCGACATCCTCCAGGGCCTCTACGATGACTTCCTGGCCGTGGAAGACTTCAATGTAAAGAATAAACTAAGTATCTACCCCAATCCCGCTTCCAGTATCCTGACAATTAGCCGGGATACGTCTCTGGAATTGGAAATGATCTCGGTCTTCGATGTCAATGGGAAATTATTGATCTTATTCGACAATTTGAAAAATGATATGTTAGAGCAGGACCTGGACATTTCCACTTTGACTACTGGCGTGTACTTTTTGAAAGTTGACACAGACCAGGGAAGGGCCTCCTTGAAATTTGTGAAGCAGTAAATAATTTTATAGTCGAAAGTAAATTTCAAATTAATAATGGAACGACATAAAACGGTAGACGCCTATATCGAAAAGCACGATAGATGGGGTGTTCAGCTAAGACAGTTACGACAAATCCTAAATAAAACAGAGCTCCAGGAAGAAATAAAGTGGGGAGCTCCTTCGTATACGTTGGATGGAAAGATCTTGCTGGGAATAGGTGCTTTCAAGAACCATTTGGCATTGTGGTTTCACCAGGGAGTTTTTTTGAAGGACAAACATAATAAATTGGTTAATGCCCAGGAAGGTAAGACCAAAGCCCTGCGGCAGTGGCGATTTGAGGAAGGAGATAGTATAAATGAAGCAATCGTTTTGGAATATGCGCAGGAGTGCATTGAAAATTGTTTGGCCGGAAAAGAACTTAAGCCCCAGAGAAATAAAAAGGTGGTCTTGCATCCAAAATTAAAAGAGGAATTCAAGAAGAAACCCCTGTTCAACGATGCCTTTCAAAAATTAACTCCCGGGAAGCAACGTGAATATGCCGAGTATATTTCCGAGGCAAAAAGGGAAACCACTCAAATAAGCAGGCTGGAAAAAATCATTCCCATGGTCCTGGAAGGCACAGGCTTACACGACAAATACAAGAATTGCTAGTTGAAACCTCGATTTAAGCGTTATTCATACCGACAACTTTGGTACTACACCAAACGGGCGATATACATCCTCATTTCCTGGGTGATCATCTCCAACCTGCTTTTCTTCTATGAGTACTTCACCTTGATAGAAAACAAGGTATTGAGCACTTCGTACGATTTTGAGCAGAGTTTCCTGGCCAATTTACTGGTCGCGGTGACCGCCGGGATCATAGGCGGGATTATCACGGTAAATCTTATGGATCGCTGGTTGCGGAACAATTCGTTCATCGTGGCCTTGTCCTATATTGTTGTCACGTATATAATAGCCGCACTACTGGTTAGTACAATAGGCGCCTTATACTTTTATTCGGAAGAATATGTCCTGCCTTTTTACCATACCAAGGTGGTTGATTCCGTTCTTGCATTTTTCAGGACATGGTTTTTTCTGAAACAATTCATCGTATGGTTGTTCATTGTTATTGGAACGCTCATCGTTCTTATGGTTAATGAAAAATATGGGCCTGGAGTTTTTGCCGATTACCTTCTGGGGCGCTATTTTATGCCCAAACAGGAGCGCAGGATTTTTATGTTCGCCGATATCAAGAATGCAACTGGGATAGCGGAAGAGTTGGGTGAAGAGAAGTATTTCAACTTTCTGAAGGACTTCTTTCGCGATATTGCACCTGCTATAGTTCAGTCCTATGGGGAGGTCTATCAGTATGTTGGAGATGAAGTGGTTATTTCCTGGAAAATGAAACAAGGGCTGAAAGGGGGTAACGCCTTGCGCTGTTTCTACGATATGAAGGAAAGTATTGCTTATCGCGCATCCCGCTACCTTTCGAAGTATGGCCATGTGCCCAGGTTTAAGGCGGGGTACCATTATGGAGACGTAATGGTGGGCGAGTTGGGTAAGATAAAGCGTGAGATCGCCTTCTCTGGCGATGTAGTTAATACTACCTCACGCATCCAGGGACTTTGCAACGAACTTCAAGTGGAAATTCTGGCCTCGAAGGAGTTTGCAGATATCGCCTATAAATTACCCAAGGGAATATCACGAGTCGATCTGGGTGAGGAACAATTGAGGGGCAAATCGGAAGAAGTAGGCCTGGTTACATTTAGGAATGATAATTGAGGAGATCATGGAGTTGATGAACAACAGGTCCAATAATCTAACAATTAAATAATTCCATTATGAAAGCAGATCTTTATACCAAGACGATTTTAACAATAATAGCTGCATGTCTCACCATTAACGTGATGCAACAATTCAATTTTATCCCTTCGGTTCATGCTTCGGAAGATAAGGAGGTGCCGGCTGGCGTATTACCTTCTCTCTTAGAAACCATCGATGTTCGCATCGTGGATATTAATACCTACGACGAACTGAATGTGAACCTGAAAAGCGTGGATACGTACGACGAAGTAAAAGTGAATATCAAGGGTATCGATACCAGTGACGAACTGGACGTAAACATCGACGAAGTGGGAGGAAGTTGGGTTAATTCAGGAAGTCCCATCCCGGTTACTATTCGACAGCAATAAGTAAATTTTCGAACTTAATTCTTCTTAAACGGACGAATGATCAACCGTGCCGCACGGTCGTAGTTGATATAATTATAAGTCCAGTTGAAAAAGGTTATTACCCTGTTTCTAAATCCCACCAGGAACCACAGGTGCACAAACATCCACACAAACCAGGCGAAAGCTCCGCCAAAGTTGATGTTCTTTATATCTACCACTGCTTTGTTTCTGCCAATGGTGGCCATTGTGCCTTTATCGAAATACTTAAAAGGTTTCATTTCCTTTCCTTTCAGCATTCTTCTGAAATTTCTTCCCAGGCGTTTGCCCTGCTGAATCGCAGGTTGTGCCACCTGTGGATGACCCTCGGGAAATTGCTCTGTAACCATTTTAGCTACGTCCCCTAATGCGAACAAGTGCTCATAACCTTCGATACGATTGAAAGAATCCACCACATATCTATTGGACCGCTCGATCAACGAATTGGCCTTGATGCCCCGTACCGGCGACCCGGTTACTCCCGCAGCCCAGATAAACGTTTTGGCCTTGGAAGTTCTTCCGTCTTCAAGGGTCACTGTAGTACCGTCGTAGTCTTTCACCAGCGAATTTAGGTGTACCTCAACACCCAGACCCTCCAGGAATTTGAGTGCCTTATTGGATGATTGCTTCGACATGGGCGCCAGTACTCTGTCGCCGCCCTCTATGAGGTGAACCCGCATATCTTCTATGCGCAATTGTGGATAGTCGTTCTCCAAAATTCCTTTCCTGAATTCGGCCAGGGCTCCTGCCAGTTCCACCCCGGTTGGACCGCCGCCTACAATCACGAAATTCAATAATTGACGCTTTTCTTCCGGATCATCGGTTATATCGGCTTCCTCGATGTTTTGAAGTATTAAACTACGCATATTTAATGCCTGGGGAATAGTTTTCATAGGCATACCATTCTCCTGGATTCCTTTATTGTTGAAAAAATTGGTTCGCGTGCCGGTAGCGATCACCAGGTAGTCGAAGGAAAGACTCCCTATGGAGGTGTGTATTTCATTCTTTTCAGGATCCACCTCCTCCACCTCCGCCATACGGAAGTGAAAATCGTCACGTTCCCTAAATATCTTCCGAAGTGGATAAGCGATGGAGTCGGGTTCGAGACCGGCCGTTGAGACCTGGTAAAGTAGTGGTTGGAACGTATGATAATTATGCCGGTCGAATAACACGACCTGTACTTTGGCACGATTCATTTTCTTGATGAAGGAAATACCGCCAAATCCTCCTCCAATAACTACTATTCTGGGTTTATCCGTCTTTGGAATATTCATACATTTGAATTGGAGACTAAAATTACGACATCCGTGATGGATTCGCCTATGATGCGGTATTTTTTAGGAAATTTGTAACAAATATGAATCCCTTCCCACTAATCAAGCAGCTAACAAAAAGACATTGACCAAAGAACTCGAACATAGTTTTGTAGACCAGTTAGAGCAGAACCAAAACATTGTCCATAAAATATGTAGGTTATATACCAACGACAGCGACGCACACAATGATCTGTTCCAGGAAATAACCATACAGCTTTGGCGAGCATACCCTAAATTCAGAGGGGATTCCAAGTTCAGTACTTGGATGTATAGAGTAGCGTTGAACACCGCCATTACCTTGTATCGAAAAAGCAAGCGACGAGTTCAAACGCAGGACTTCGACGGAGTGGGATTTAAGATCTCCGCTGAAGAATATGACGGAACCGTGGAAGAACAGCTGAAGTTGATGTACGACGCTGTAAAGACATTGGGAGATATAGATAAGGCATTGGTTTTTTTGTATTTGGAAAACAAGAATTATCGGGAGATCTCTGCTACCCTGGGGATCACTGAAGTGAACGCCCGGGTGAAGATGAATCGTATAAAAGAAAAATTAAGAACCATATTGAACCCTTGATATTATGGATCAATTAGAAACCCTTAAAAAGGAATGGCAAGCGCGGGAGCATGAGTTTCCGAAGTTTACCTCCCAGGACATCTATCCCATGCTCTTGAAGAAATCCTCTTCAATAGTAAAATGGATCGTTGTCATTAGCATTTGCGAACTTGTGTTTTGGTCGGTGCTGGCATTTTTTATTCCTGAATCGAGCAAGGAGTTCAACGACGAAATGGGCTTGAAAACAGCCTTCACTGTGATCAATGTGATCAACTATGGGGTGGTGATCGCATTCATTTACCTATTCTATCGTAATTATAAAAAGATACAGGTGACCAATTCGGTTAAGAAGCTCATGGGGAACATTTTGAAAACGCGTAAGACCGTGCGATATTTTGTATTCTACAACATTGGAATGGCGGCCTTGTTGATGATGGGGGTGAATTTGTTCTACTATATGAATCAGGAAAAGTTGAACACTCTCCTTCGGAATGACAACTCATTTGGGGCACTACCTGCCGAAACATTTATTGGTATCAACGTAATCGCCGGTGTCCTGCTTATTGGTTTCCTTGTCTTTTTCTACTGGCTACTCTACGGCTTGTTGCTGAGAAGACTGAAACGGAATTATAAGGAATTGAAAAAAATTGAAGTGTAAAAAGAAGTTTGTTAGCTAGAAAAGCCCATTTCATGATCAGGATTTGGGCTTTTTTGTTTTACGCCACTCCCGTTCCCTGTTCAGTTCCTCCTCCAGTTGTAACTCTTCCTGCGGAATTACCTTCAGGAAAGAAGGGTGTTGTTCAATGGCATATTCCAGCTTCTCGACAATGTCTTCGATCGTATCATTTTCATAATCGATCTCAAGAGGTTCTTTGATCTCCAGGGTCTGCAATATTCCCTTTTTACGAATCCGGATACCTTTCCTGTCGAATGACCTTCTGAAACCATCAATTACTATAGGCACCACAATGGGTTTGTTTTTCTTTATAATATGAGCTGTTCCACGGCGAATAGGCTTCCAGGGTTTTGTGGTCCCCTGCGGAAACGTGATTACCCAACCATCCTGAAGCGCAGTCGCAATATTGCTAACGTCACTCATTTTTACTTGTCGGTTGACGTCCTGCCCTTCCGCTCGCCAGGTTCGTTCAATGCTCACCGAACCAGCATAGGCTAGTATTTTCGGCAACAGACCGGAACTCATAGTCTCCTTCGCCGCGACGAAATAGATATTCAATTTTGGTTTCCATAGATACCCAATATTCTTGATGCTGTCCACTCGCCCGCTCAAACTCGCGTTGAACACGTGGAACATGGCGACAACATCTGCGAAATAAGTTTGGTGATTCGATACGAAAAGCACATTGTTTTCGGGTAGGGATTTTATGATCTCGCTACCATCGATCTGCAGCGAGTTGAATCCTTTGAACCTGCGATGGGTTAAAGCACCCAAAATACGGATGAGCCATCGCTTTAGAAATAGTATATGCCCGAATGGATTTTTCTTAAAAAGCCCCATAGTATTTTGCTGTTCCTGTCGAGTCGAAATGGATAAACCATCTGTTTCAAACAGGGGCGTAAAGATAGTAAAATTAGCGTCTAAGATTAAATTCAAGGAATAGTCATTGATTTACACGAAATTGGACAGAATCTTCTATTTTAGATAATCACAAATGGTGAACCTGAGTTTCCTGCAGCTCCTAAATTAGATTACGGGGTTAGAGTAATAAAGAAGTAACTTGAACATATAAAAGCATGACTCATCTAACTACTCCATTAAACTGGGAAGATCTAGTCCTTTCCAGATCGGTGCTCCAGGCATTGGAAGAGATCAAGGACTGGGAATTGCACAAGAAGCAGATCCTTGAAAATTGGCAGCTTAAAAAATACCTCAAACCCGGCTATCGTGCATTGTTTTATGGACCGCCCGGAACTGGAAAAACCCTGGCCGCGACTTTGCTGGGAAAAGAGCTCGATATTCCTGTTTATCGCATTGATCTCTCGACCTTGAGCACGAAATACATAGGGGAAACCGAAAAAAATCTTCAGAAGATATTCGAGCAGGCAGAACAAGGTAAATCCATCCTTTTTTTTGACGAGGCCGATGCCCTATTTGGAAAAAGGACTACGGTCCAGAATGCAAACGACCGCTATGCCAATCAGGAGATATCTTATTTGCTACAACGAATCGAGGATTTTCATGGACTGGTTATTCTATCCTCTAATTTGAAGCACAATAATGACGCGGCATTTATGCGCAGGTTACAAAATGTGATATATTTTGCTCCACCAAGCCTTGCACAACGCCGTCTATTATGGAAGAGGATGTTCGAGGACAATTTTGAGTTGGAAAAAAACATCGATTTCGATAAGCTGGCCGAAGAATACGAACTTACCGGTGGCGAGCTCTCGGAAATCCTGAGGTACTGTTCTCTGCGGGCGGCACAAAGGGGTAAAAAAGAATTGAAACTCGAAGATATCCTCACTGGCATCAAAATGCAAAAGCGTACTTCGACAAAGATTTAAATCACTTTCTTCAACAATTCCCTTACCTCATTTAGCATCATGGCTGTAGCTCCCCAAACTGTATGGCCCTGCAGCAGAAACGCCGGGACCTGGATCTGTTTCGCATAGGACGTGCTTAACGATTGGGTTACTTTGATATCATCATCGAGAAATTCTTGTAAAGGAACTTCAATTATGGCTTCCACTTCGTCATCCTGGGGCACGAACTCAGGAGTTTTGGGCGTGATGGCCATATATGGCTGGACAAAGAAATTGCTGGGTGGTATATATATCTCGGTCATTTTTTTAAACACTGAAATCGCCCGCATGCTTACCCCTATTTCTTCTTCAGTTTCTCTAAGCGCCGTTTCCTCCAGAGAATCGTCCTGGGGTTCTATTTTACCACCTGGAAAACCCACCTGGGCCGAATGAACCCCTTTATACGTTTTCCGAAGAATAAGTGCGAACATGGCTTCCCCTTCCTGGGAGGGGTAGAACAAACATAGGACACCGGCGAATTTTGCCGACTTCTTTTCTCGTGCCTTTCTTTTTAGCTCCAAAAGGCGCTCTATGGGTGCCATTTTCAAATGAACCAATTCCCCGGGAAGTTCCAAATTCTTTATTTTAGCAATTCGAGATGAAAATTCTGAAAACTGCATGAGGAGATCGTTAGTGGCTGGGTTTTTACTGTTAGGTTTATGCTTCGGAAGTTGTGAAGATAAAAAAAAGACTTCCGATGAAAAAACCGAAAGCACCTCGATAGTGGCTATGGATACCGTTGGTATTGAAGATGAACCCGTTCCAAAAAAGAATGTAGTCAAGCAGGTCTACCCGGAGATCACAGACAAGAACGTAGTTCAGTTTCTCACACAATACGGAAAAGATAATCCTGAAACCCGGGTTCGTATCACCACCCATTTGGGGGAGATAGACGTAGAATTATATAATGACACCCCGTTACACCGGGCCAACTTCATCTATCTCACCAAACAAAAGTATTTCAACAATACCTTTTTTCATCGCGTAGTTCCTAACTTCATCATCCAGGCTGGCAATAGTGACACCAAAGCAACGCCGCGAAAAAGGAGTAGGTTGGGCAAGCGCTACCGACTTCCCGCAGAACTCGATAACGGACGAAAACATCAGGAAGGAACTGTTAGTGGTGCGAAGGAATACCGTGAGAATCCCGACAAAAAATCGGCGC
>JABDNM010000178.1 GCA_013043825.1 Flavobacteriaceae bacterium | reverse complement strand
TTTTAGCGGGAAATTTGCCGCATGAAATTCTGGAAAGGTTATAGCCAATCCCTTCAGCAACACTTGGAAAAGACGGTGTCCAACAAGGAGCCATCTCAACTTTACGAACCCATCCGGTACATATTATCCCTGGGAGGGAAACGATTAAGACCTACCCTCACTTTATTGACTGCCGATTTCTTTTCCGGAGATTACCAAAAGGCCATGAACGCAGCCCTGGCCGTCGAGCTTTTCCATAATTTTTCACTTATTCATGATGATATCATGGACAATGCGCCCTTGCGACGCGGGAATGCGACCGTGCACAAGAAATGGAATGTGAATACCGGGATACTCAGCGGTGATGCCATGCTCATACTGGCATACCGGCTCTTTGAAGACTATGAACCTGAACTGTTTCAGGAATTGGCCAGGCTATTCAGTAAAACAGCCCTGGAAGTATGCGAGGGTCAACAGTACGATGTGGATTTCGAAACGCGTGAAGATGTACAGATCGAGGAATATATCAAAATGATCGATTTCAAAACTGCGGTATTGCTGGGAGCAGCTATGAAAATGGGAGCCATTGTAGCGGGTGCTTCTGCTAGTTGCAAAGAACTTATTTATGAGTTCGGCAGGAATTTGGGTATTGCCTTTCAATTGCAGGACGATTATCTGGATGCCTTTGGGAACCCCGAATCTTTTGGGAAACAGGTAGGAGGTGATATCATCTCGAATAAGAAAACGTTTTTGTATCTCACGGCATTGCAGCAAAGCAATGGAAGTGATATTGATACTCTCAGGCACTTATATAGTGTAAGTCCGGAGGATCCTGCGGAAAAGATCGATATGGTAAAATCTATTTTCGAAAGTTCCGGTGCAGCAAAAGCTACCCTTCAGGAGATAACAAGTTACACGAACAAAGCAACATCTGTGCTGACTAAGATCGATCTTTCGGAAGAGAAAAAAGATAAGCTGCGCCAATTTGGAGACTGGCTCATGAATCGAACGGTTTAGAAGTAGACCCGAACAAAAGGCGCCCAGGCTTCAGCATAAACACCATCATTCTCCTTAAACAATACGTTATATCGAACCCCAATCGTCACCGGTCCGGTTCGGTATCCCCCGCCCAGAAACAGTGCAGTGTTCCAGAAATCATTCGATTGAGTTCCTGTAAACAATTTCAATTCCTGATTTACGCGCAGTTGTTCAATTTCTGCCGAAAGTTGTATTTGCGGAATAGGATTCGCCAAGGTGATCCAGCTGCCGCCATAAAGATAAGTATCAAAAAAGTCGCTGGACTGGTAACTGAAGATCAGTCCCGGCCCCATACTGAAATAGGGGTTGAAATTGTAAATAGCACTCGGGGCGATAGTCCCCCCGAAATATCCATTTCCGAAACTTATATTCAGGCCCCCTCCAAATCGAACATTCCGCCAGAAAGTCGATCCTTTATCTTGAGGAACATCCTGGGCGATGCCAGGAAGAATTGTAACAAAGATCAAAGCAAGTGTACAAAGGGATTTCATGATATTTATAGAATAGATTTGTGCACTAAATATAAAAATTAAAAAAACGCTAATTATCGGATTTGTTGTATTTTTGTATGGTTTTACAAAAAGTCGCCCTTTTTATTCCAACTATGGATAGATTTTCTTTTCTCAACGCGGTTCATCCTTCGTATATCGCAGAGCTGTATGATACTTATTTGAAATTTCCTGATACCATTGAACCCAGCTGGCGTTCCTTTTTTCAGGGTTTCGATTTTGGAATAGAAAACGGCACTTTGGAGGCTTTGGGTATCGAAGGATTAGATACCGATTTACATAAAAATGTACTCAAGGAATTCGGCGTTATCAAACTCATCGATGGTTACCGAACCCGGGGCCATTTATTCACCAAAACTAACCCGGTACGGGAACGACGTAAATATACACCTACCCTGGAGCTGGAAAATTTTGGATTGAATGAAGCCGACCTGGATCTGCAATTCGAAGCAGGATCGGTTTTGGGCTTGGGTAAGACCAGCTTACGCGAGATTATTAGTCATCTCGAGGCCATTTACTGTGACGCCATTGGGATCGAATATATGTACATTCGGAATCCGGATGAAATCCTATGGATCCAGAACTGGTTGAATAAGAACGATAACCATCCCACGTTTAATTCCGAAGAAAAAAAGCAGCTACTCAAAAAACTGAATGAAGCACTTAGCTTCGAGAGTTTCTTGCATTCAAAATATGTTGGTCAGAAACGATTTTCCATCGAAGGGGTCGATTCGTTGATCCCGGGGCTGGACTCATTAATTGAACGCGGGGCCGAAAAAGGTATAGAACAATTTGTTGTGGGAATGGCTCACCGGGGAAGATTGAACGTGTTGGCAAATATCTTTGGAAAGCCACCTCAAGCTATCTTTAGTGAGTTCGACAGTAAGGAATATGATGAAGAAGAACTTTTTGACGGTGATGTGAAATACCATATGGGCTGGACAAGTTTCAGGCAAACCCAGGGAGGTAAAAAAGTACGCATGGACCTGGCACCCAATCCGTCCCACCTGGAAACTGTGAATGCGGTAGTAGAAGGGATCGCCCGGGCCAAACTGGATAACCAACTGGTTGGAAACGAAAAGGCAATCTTGCCCATACTAATCCATGGAGATGCTGCAATTGCAGGTCAGGGAGTTGTATACGAAGTAGTCCAGATGGCACAACTGGAAGGGTATCGTACAGGAGGAACTATTCACGTGGTTGCAAATAACCAAGTTGGATTTACCACCAATTACCTTGATGCAAGATCGTCCACTTATTGCACCGATGTAGGAAAAGTTACGTTGTCGCCGGTGCTTCATGTAAACGCGGATGATGTGGAGGCCGTTTGTCATGCCTTTAGCTTCGCCCTTGATTTCAGGATGAAATTTGGCAGGGATGTATTCGTCGATGTGCTGGGGTATAGGAAGTATGGTCATAACGAAGGTGATGAGCCCAGGTTTACCCAGCCCAAGTTATATAAGGCTATTTCAAAACATAAAAATCCCCGCGATATTTATGGGGAGCGTTTGCAGGCAGAAGGAGTCATAGAGGCCAATTTTATCAAGCAACTGGAACAGGAGTATAAGAATGATTTGGAAGAAGACCTGGAAGCTTCCCGGAAGAAAGACAAAACAGTGATCACAGAGATCCTGGCAGACGACTGGGCCAATTACCAATTGGGTGGGGTTGATGATATTTTGCGACCAGTAGATACC
>JABDNM010000175.1 GCA_013043825.1 Flavobacteriaceae bacterium | reverse complement strand
TTTTA
Organism: Flavobacteriaceae bacterium; assembly: GCA_013043825.1. Lineage (GTDB taxonomy): Bacteria > Bacteroidota > Bacteroidia > Flavobacteriales > Flavobacteriaceae > Aureisphaera. The sequence goes on along the minus strand of JABDNM010000175.1, from coordinate 3,848 downwards.
GGGATCGACCAATCCTTTAAGTCTCCCTATGGCGAAAAACGAATGGTCTATACAGATTGGACAGCCAGTGGACGACTGTATCGTCCCATTGAGGAAAAGATGATGAATGAGTTTGGCCCGTTTGTCGCCAACACGCATACCGAGACTACGGTGAGCGGAACAGCAATGACCCACGCATACCATACTGCAAGGACTATTATCAAGCGGCATGTCAATGCAGGTGAAGACGATGTCCTAATCACCACCGGGACCGGTATGACCGGCGCGGTAAATAAATTCCAGCGAATTTTAGGATTGAAAGTACCCGAACAAGTTAAAAATTTCTTCGAGATAGAGGAGGAGAATCGTCCCATTGTCTTCGTTTCTCATATGGAGCACCATAGTAATCAAACTTCCTGGTTAGAGACTATTGCACGCGTGATCGTGATACCCTGTAATGAGGAAGGGCTGTTTTGTATGGACAATTTGAGATCCCTACTTGAAAAGTATAAGGATGCATCCACTCTAAAAATAGCGTCCATCACGAGTTGTTCCAATGTTACCGGCATCCGAACGCCTTATCATGAAGTCGCCAAATTAATGCATCAAAACGATGGATTGTGTTTCGTGGATTTCGCCTGTTCGGCTCCTTACATCCAGATCGATATGCATCCTGAAGACCCAGAAGCGTATTTAGATGCCATATTTTTATCACCCCATAAGTTCCTTGGGGGCCCTGGAAGTAGTGGCATCCTGCTTTTCAACAAAAAATTATACAGGAACCTGGTACCCGATTGCCCTGGTGGCGGCACGGTTTCTTGGACAAATCCGTGGGGAAGTCATCGTTACATCGATGATATCGAAGAACGGGAGGATGGAGGAACACCTGGTTTCCTGCAAGTTATTAGAGCGTCCCTCGCTATGAAATTGAAAGAAAAGATGAATCCCGAACTTATCCTGGAACGAGAGCATGAATTGCTCTCCTATATTTTCAAGCGCCTGAATCCGGTGAAAGAAATTTCTATACTTGCCGGAGAGCATGAAGATCGATTGGGTGTACTTTCCATGAACATCGGTGGATTGCATCACGATCTGGCTGTTAAGATCCTGAACGATCGTTTTGGCATCCAATCCCGTGGAGGATGCAGTTGTGCCGGAACGTATGGACATTATTTGCTTGGGATAGACGAATCCAGTTCAGATGCGATCATTTCTGAAGTTGAATCCGGCAAGTCGTGGCTCAAACCGGGCTGGGTTCGAATTTCCATTCATCCTACAAATACGAATGCCGAGATCGAATATGTTTGTGACAGCTTGATCTCCTTGTCGGAAAACTGGAAGTCCTGGGGATCCGAATATATTTTTGAGCGAGGTAAATACCGTCATAAAAGTGAGGATATCGACTCGAGCCTGACTCTCACCGAGCATTGGTTCGACCTTTAGTTTCGGTGCTTCCAGCGTTTATGTGACCATAGGTAGTAGGCCGGTGCCTCCCGAATCTGCTTTTCGATCTCATCAAGGAAAGCACGGGTTATCTCATAATCTGGATAGGTCCTGGGATCTTCCGCCAATACAACAAAAGAAGCCTTATAGTATCCGCGTTTCAGTTTATCTACTTTCAAATAAACAGTAGCAAAGTCCAGCTTTTTGGCTAGCTCTTCAGTTCCCGTAAATACAGGTACGTCTACACCCATGAACAGATCACGGTGCTTGAAAGCTCCCAGTTTAGGGGTCTGGTCGGAGAGGATGAGCGTCATGGTTCGGGCCCCTTCCTTATCCTTTCTGTAAAGTGTTTGAACGATCTTCCGGTTGGTTATAACCATTGACCCGAAACGTTCGCGTATCTTGCGCACCATCCTATCAAAATAAGCATTATCCATTTTCTTGTACACCGCGAAGCCCTCATAGGGATTTTGACCTTCCAGGATACCTACCCATTCCCAACTGGCGTAATGACCACACATGAGTAGGATACTTTTTTCTTTTTCATAGAGCGCATCGAGTACTTCCAGGTTTTCGAATTGGTAGCGTTTTGTCGCTTCTTTTTCAGACATACTCAGGTTTTTCAGCGTTTCAACAATAATGTCGCACAAATGACGGTAGAAATTCCTGGCGATCTGTTTAATTTCCGCCTCGGACTTATCGGGAAAAACCAATTTCAAATTATCACGAACCACTTTTTTTCGATAGCCAAGCACGTAGTACATGAGAAAAAAAAGCAGGTCGGAAAAAAAATACAACAGTCTTAGTGGTAGTATCGAAAAGAACCAGATTACGGGATAAACCAGAATATAAACTAGGCGCTGCATAGGTAATGTTAGCGCAAAACTAGTTAAATTTATTGCATTATAATTTCCAACATTCAGAAATTTATCCATGCAAAACATACATATTGCCACTATAATCATTATTGCCGTTAATGTTTTGATTTCTCTGAAGGGCTTTAATGATTTTTCTTTCTTTGAAAAGTACAAATTCAACATAGCCGGCATTCGAAGAGGGGAGCAACTAAGAATGTTAAGTTCAGGATTCCTCCATGTAGATTTTACCCATCTGCTATTTAACATGATCACGCTTTACTTTTTCGCAGATGTGGTGGTATTGAATGTGGGTGTTCCACGATTCATTCTTATCTATGTACTTAGTTTGTTCGTGGGAAATCTACTTTCTTTTTATCTTCACAAAGATGAATACCATTATAGTGCAGTAGGCGCCAGCGGTGCAGTAATGGGAATTATTTACTCGGCCATTTTGTTCGCCCCGGACAGTACGATATATTTTATGCCCGCCTGGCTTTTCGGACTGCTTTATCTATTCTATTCCATCTACGGAATGCGCAAGCGAATAGGAAATATTGGTCACGACGCACATTTTGGGGGTGCCATTGCAGGTTATTTGTCAACGATCATCTTTGCACCATTTCTCATAGAAACCAGCCTCTGGCTTGTTGGGGTTTTGGCGATTCCCATTTTGGTACTGTTTGTGTTATACAAATTCGGAAAGATTTAAATTCAGCATTATGAAAAGAATATTCATTTTAATTTTGGCCATCACGGCAACTAGTATGACAGCACAAAATCAACAACAACCAAAGCCCTCGGTAGATGTCACCGGTGAAGGATTTGTACATGTAGTTCCCGACGAGGTAACTATAAGCCTTCGCGTTGAACATTCAGGAAAGAACGCCCGGGAAGTGAAACAACTCAATGACCAGACTGTAAGCGAGGTACTTAAATATGTAAAACGTTCGGGTGTGGATGAAAAGCACGTTCAAACCGAGTATGTACGACTAAGCAAGAATTACGATTATAATACGAAGACCTATAACTATGTTGCCAATCAATCTATGACGGTAAAATTAGTCGATCTTGGCAAATACGAATCGCTGATGAACGGCTTGCTGGACACCGGGATCAATCGCATTGATGGCATATCTTTCTCGTCATCCAATATGGCAACTTTGGAGTCTGAAGCACGAAAAAAGGCTATCACCAATGCCAAACTAAAGGCGACTGAATATGCCGGAGTTTTGGATCAATCCATCGGGAAAGCGATTCATATCAGTGAATTCCAGATGGTAAATACACCCGGTCCCGTCTTTCGTTCTTCCATGGCAATGGATAGTGAAGGTGGCCAGCAAACCCTGGCTCCCGGCGAAATGAAAGTAAGTGCACGGGTCAATGTGAGTTTCGAATTACTTTAATCGAATAAGGAGGCCATTTTAGTCTGAAGGGCTTGTCCCCTAAGATTCTTGTCGATGATAGTTCCATTCTCATCCAGAAGGAAAGTAGCAGGAATCGATCTCACATTATATTGACGTGCGATAGGTTCTTGCCAAAATTTTAGGTTGGAAACATGGTGCCAATCCA
>JABDNM010000174.1 GCA_013043825.1 Flavobacteriaceae bacterium | reverse complement strand
AATCTCTGCGGGAACCCCAACTCCCTGCCTGCCTAAGGCTCTTTTTAGCTTTAAAGGAGTGCAACGCCGATTCTCCTACAAGATCAAAAGAGAAGACCTGGTCCTCATTGACGATTATGCCCACCACCCAACCGAACTCAATGCATTGCACCAGGCGGTTTCGGAAATGTATCCAAACGATAAGAAATCGATCGTTTTTCAGCCGCATTTATACAGTAGAACCCGAGACTTTGCAACTGGTTTTGCCAAAAGCCTGTCGCTCTTCGATGAGGTGTTGCTACTTGATATTTATCCCGCGCGTGAAGAACCCATTCCGGGAGTTACCTCAGAATGGTTATTTGAACAAATTTCGTCTCCTTACAAAAAGCTGATCGGTAAGGACGAAATACCAAAATCCATTAAGAAATCTGCATGCAGGATCCGATTGATGGTAGGCGCCGGCGACATTGGAGCCGAAGTAGAAAAAGTGACAAAATATTTGAATAATGAAAGTTAACTGGGCCCTTTTTAAATTGTTGTTAGCGCTAGTATTGGTGGGGTTTCTGTATGGTTTCACCCAGGCCAGGAATGGTGAGCGTAAACTAAAAGATGTGGTCGTGGAATTCACCGATGAAAACAGTCCTTTTATCACGGTTTCTTCGGTTAATAAATTGTTAATACAAAATAACGACTCGGTTACGAGCATCCCTAAAGAAACTTTAGTTTTGAATGAGATGGAATCCAGATTATTGCGTCATCCCATGGTGCGTGATGCTCAAGTATTTGTAACCGTTGACGGTACATTGGGGGCACAGATCGAACAGCGCAATCCTATAGCACGAGTTGCTGGTTCTCCCAATTATTATGTAGATGAAGATGGAAAAAAGATGCCCTTATCTACAGTATATGCTGCCAGAGTACCATTGATCACGGGAACATCGAAAAATAATTTTACCGAACTCACACCGTTGTTATTAAAACTGCGCGATGATGAATTTATGAGTCGGAGTGTAGTAGGAATACACAGGAACAGTGACGGTACTGTTGAGTTGAGAATACGAAAACAGGATTTCAAGGTGTTCTTCGGAACAATTGAAAACATTGATAAGAAATTTCAGAATTACAAAGCTTTTTGCAAGAAAGCCACCAGCGATAAGATACTATCAGATTACAAATTGGTGAACTTGCAATTTGGAAATCAGGTGGTAGCCACAAAAAAATAGGTCATGGAAAACAATAACATTGCTGTAGGACTGGACATTGGAACCACGAAGATCGTGGCGATGATCGGACGAAAGAACGAATACGGCAAGGTCGAGATATTGGGCATTGGGAAATCCAAGAGCCTTGGGGTGCACAGAGGTGTGGTGAACAATATCACGCAAACCATACAATCGATTCAACAGGCCATCCAGGATGCAGAGACCAGTTCGGGGGTGAAGATCCAAGATGTGGTAGTGGGGATCGCAGGACAGCATATTCGAAGTCTTCAGCACAGTGATTACATCACCCGAAATGACAGTGAAGTGGTTATCGACGAGGATGATATTGACCGACTTTGTAACCAGGTCCATAAACTGGTGATGTTGCCGGGAGAAGAAATTATACACGTACTGCCCCAGGATTTTAAGGTTGATGGCCAGGCCGAAGTAAAGGAACCCATTGGAATGTATGGCGGAAGATTGGAAGCCAATTTTCACGTGGTGGTAGGCCAGGTATCTTCCATTAGAAACATAGGTCGCTGTGTGAAAAGTGCGGGCATTCAGCTTTCGGGAATTACCCTGGAGCCGCTGGCCTCGGCTAATGCGGTTTTGAGTCAGGAAGAGAAAGAAGCCGGTGTGGCGTTGATCGATATAGGTGGTGGAACCACCGATCTTGCCATTTTTAAAGACGGGATCATCCGGCATACGGCGGTGATTCCTTTTGGGGGCAATGTAATTACTGAAGACATCAAGGAAGGCTGCTCCATTATCGAAAAGCAGGCCGAATTGTTGAAAATAAAATTTGGCTCGGCATGGCCGGGGGAAAATAAGGACAACGAGATTGTTTCCATTCCCGGGCTTAGAGGCCGTGAGCCAAAGGAGATCACTTTGAAGAACCTTTCGAAGATCATCCATGCGAGAGTGGTTGAGATCGTCGAACAGGTGTATTTGGAGATTAAAAATTACGGGCACGAGGAGCAGAAGAAAAAACTCATCGCCGGCATTGTACTCACCGGGGGCGGATCCCAATTGCGGCATCTAAAGCAATTGGTGGAATACATCACCGGGATGGACACCCGGGTGGGTTATCCCAACGAGCATTTGGCGGGGGATAGCGATAGTGAGACTACCAGCCCCATGTATGCAACGGCGGTAGGATTGGTTATGAATAGTTTGGAAAGCAAGGAGCGCAGCGCGCATTTAAAGAAATCGGTGAGTGCCGAAGTTGGCGCAGAAACCGGAGATCAAACTGTTGCCGAAAGTTCGGAGGAGGAGATGGAGAACACCAGTGATACTCCGAAAGAAAGGAAACGCTTTTTTGACAAGTGGGCCGAAAAATTCAAGGAGTTTTTGGACAATGCCGAATAGGATATAAGAGAGAAAAAATTTAGAAACAACTAGCAACCGCTAAGGCGGGTAAAAATAAAACCTCACAAAATACAACCATATGAGCAGCAACACAGAATTCGATAACATTGCCTTCGATCTGCCAAAGAACCAATCCAACGTCATCAAAGTGATTGGGGTAGGCGGTGGAGGGAGCAATGCGATCAATCACATGTTTAGTCAGGGGATCAAAGGGGTCGACTTTGTCATTTGTAATACCGACGCTCAGGCTCTTGAAAATAGCCCCGTCCCAAATAAGATCCAACTAGGCGTATCGCTTACCGAAGGGCTTGGTGCCGGAGCAAATCCTGTCATAGGTGAACAAGCTGCCGTTGAAAGCATGGAAGAAATAAAGAACATGCTGGCTACCAATACCAAGATGATCTTTATAACCGCCGGGATGGGAGGCGGAACCGGAACGGGTGCTGCCCCGATCATTGCTCAAATGGCTCGAGAACTGGATGTTCTTACGGTTGGAATCGTTACCATTCCTTTTCAGTTTGAAGGAAAAATAAGAAATGATCAGGCACAGATAGGTGTAGAAAAGCTGCGTACCAATTGCGATTCTTTGATCGTGATCAACAACAACAAATTACGTGAGGTTTATGGTAATTTGGGCTTCAAAGCGGGATTCTCAAAAGCCGATGAGGTATTGGCTACCGCTGCCCGGGGAATCGCCGAGGTTATTACCCATCATTACACTCAAAACATTGACTTGCGCGATGCCAAGACGGTACTTGCAAACAGCGGTACCGCGATTATGGGAAGTGCGAGCGCTACAGGTGCCAATCGTGCGCAAGAAGCTATTGGAAAGGCGCTGGATTCTCCGCTGCTTAACGACAATAAGATCAAGGGAGCCAAGAATGTGCTGCTGTTGATCGTTTCCGGAACCGAAGAGATCACCATCGATGAAATTGGTGAGATTAGTGATCATATCCAGACCGAGGCCGGGCACAGTGCCAACATTATCATGGGGGTAGGAGAAGATGAAGGGCTGGAAGGCGCTATTTCCATTACGGTGATCGCCACCGGATTTAATGCCGAACAGCAAAATGATATTGTAAACTTGGGTGATAAACGAATCATTCACACGTTGGAAGATGAGCAGAAGTCGGAGATCGATCTTAGCGCAAAACCAAATGTAATGGAGGTGCCTGTAGAGGCCAAAGCGCAAGAGCCGGTCATTCGGCATACCTTGTTCGAGGAAGAGGAGCTACGAGTGGAGGAACCGGTAATGCCGGTCAAAACTCCGCCGGCAAGCGTCGAGCCTAAGAAAAAGATCGTTTCCCAAAATACGGCTATAACGGTTGAAGTTGAAGAGGAATTACCATTTGAAGGGTATGTAGCCACTTCCGAAGTAATAAGAAATATCAAGGTGGTGGATTCGACATTAATTGATATTCATTATTTAGCTGAATTTGAACAGATCGATATCAACGAGATCGACGTAAAGAACTTCGTGATCGTCGAACCAAAAGCCGAACGGGAAACCGAAGGATTCACCGAAGTGAATACTACCACCGAGGAGGCGGAGGAGATCGAGGAGCAAATGCTAATGTTCGACCTGCCGGTGAATACAAGTTTGGAGCCTGGTGAGACGGCCACTTCTGAAGAAACCATAGAAGAGAAAGTGAAGGAACCTGTTGTAAAGAGTATCAAAGACATCGAGGTGAATGATGCGATCGAGATCATTCCTGTCACCGAAGTTACCGAAGCCGGTGTGAAACGTTATAGC
>JABDNM010000173.1 GCA_013043825.1 Flavobacteriaceae bacterium | reverse complement strand
GGAGAATACAACGCACAAGCACTGTTGCATACCTACGAATCGTTCAACCTGTCAACCGGACACAGTGTAAAACTTCCAATGGACAATGGTGAAGGTCAGCAATGGAATAGATCACCTGGAAATATTTACAATGAGCCTATCAAGGTAACGATCAAGCACGACGCTGCTTCCGAAATATCCATTCTTATCGACAAAGTGATCCCACCCATAGAACCACCCGTCGATACCGACTGGGTCAAGCACGTTCGAATGAAGTCTGAGAAATTATCCGAATTCTACGGAAGGGATATGTATTTGGGCGCTCATGTTCTGTTACCAAAAGGCTTTAAGGAGCATCCCGAGGCACGCTATCCTTTGATGATTTTTCATGGTCATTTCCCCAGCGATTTTGGCGATTGGCGCACAACACCTCCAGACCCGGACACCGAACCCGTTTATTCAGATCGCTTTGGTGTTGATGGATACAATCTCATTCAGCAGCAAGAGGCATATAACTTCTATAAGCGCTGGAATGAACCCGATTTCCCTCGGGTGTTGATCATCGAGATCCAGCACCCAACGCCATATTACGACGACTCCTATGCGGTGAATTCGGCTGCCCAGGGACCTTACGGTGACGCCATTACCTATGAACTCATTCCGTACATTGAAGAACAATTCCGGGGAATTGGTGAAGGTTGGGCTCGGTTTCTGTACGGCGGTTCTACCGGGGGTTGGGAGGCATTGGCGGTGCAGGTTAAATACCCCGATGATTACAACGGTTGCTTTGCGGCTTGTCCGGACCCAATCGATTTTAGGGCTTATTGCCTCACCAATATTTACGAGGACGATAATGCCTACTATTACCCAAGCGAATATCAAAAACTGGAAGTCCCGGGTCGAAGAAATTACCTGGGGCATGTTTCAACCACGGTTCGACGTTACAATCACCTGGAATTAGTGTTGGGTGACAAGTCCAGGTCCGGACAGCAATGGGATATCTGGGAAGCAACCTATTCTCCTTTGGGGGAGGATGGTTATCCAAAGCGTTTATGGAACAAGTACACGGGAGATATCGATCATGAAGTAGCCGCTTACTGGAAGGAGAATTATGATCTCCGCCATATCCTCGAACGAGATTGGGGGAAATTAGGTGAGAAACTTCGCGGTAAGATCCACATTTACTGTGGCGATATGGATAACTACTATTTAAACAATGCCGTCTATCTCATGGAAGATTTCCTCGAAAGTACTACAGATCCATATTATGCAGGTGAAGTGACTTATGGCGACCGGGATGAACATTGCTGGAATGGGGATCCCGATCTCCCGAACCATCTGTCGCGTTTACGGTATAACAGCATGTACCTTCCGAAGATCATGAAACGTATTGCTGAATCTGCCCCAAATGGTGCGGATCTCACGAGCTGGCGATATAAGTAGTAAAGATTTAGTTCCTGGCACCAAAATATCCAGGCCCAATTCCGCAGAAGTAGTAGCTTCGCATTTCCCGGTAAACCGTATTACGCACTCCATAGCGTGGTGTCTGGGTGCCGTCGAATGAATTTCTGTCCAACATGGTCACGGAAAAACCAAATTTCTTTTGGTTTAGCTTGGGAAGGTTGAGGTTGGGACCGTTGAAGGCCGATTTCTCTCGCTCCAGGGCACCCATCATATCTACGGCTTCCCAATAATTATTTGAGGTGACCTTGTTGAAGTCGGTGATGTGTTTTTTCTGAAAGCTGGTTGATTCCCCAAAGTCCATGTCGAAGGAACTCAATTCAGGAATATCGGGTAAACTTTGAGCATCTACCGTAAAATATCGCGTTTCAAAGTCGAACTGCGCCAATCCTAAGGCAGGCATGAATAGCAATATGTAGAACCAGGTTTTCATCCATTCAAATATATCAAAATTCGAGCCAGATCCTCAATGGCTTATCACAAATTTAACCTTTTTGAAGTTTCCTTCGGAACTGCGTCTTTATGCACTGTGATACTGATGGCTTTCAGTCTCATATACGATTCGCTAAAATAGACGTAACCTCCATTGGCATTGCGGCTTTCATCGGTTCCCCAACTGTTCTTCACTTTATAGTATTTTGTGCCGTTCTGGTCCCTCAATGTCCCAGTAATATGCATCAAGTGGTCGTCTGTTGTGGTAAAATTCTCGAATTCATCCTGCCTATATTGTTGGGTCACTTTCATTTCGGGATAGACTCCCTGCAAGGCCAGTATGTTGTTTTCTGAATTTGCCGGAATAACCGCCACCCCATCTTTTGATGAAAAGGTGCGTTCACTCACATCGCAATCCAGTTCCACGGTAAATCCCTTCTCAAGAGCATGGTCGATGGACTGCATGAATTCATCCAGTGGCAGATTGTAAAAACTTCCATAGCTCCAGTTATCGGGGATATTCAGAATAAATTCTGAATAATAGGGAGCGTGCGTAAAAGAGGTAATCGAAACATAATCCTGAGGAACGATCTTAAGCATATCCCGAAAGGATTCGGGTGAATAGGATTTACCCTGAAAATTAAAACTCCTGGGGTTTTCTCCTATGTAGGCAGAAAGTACAGCATCCACTGCGGTACGCCATTTTTTGCTGAGTTTTCGCCCCGGGTTATCGACATAGGTCTCTACCATAGCCTTAAGAACAGCGACTAGTTCGGCATGGTTATGATGGTCTTCATTTTCCAGTAAGCCACTGTAAGCCAGCTGCGGAACCAGCCCGTATTGGGCCACCGAGTTGATCACATCATGTGCGAGTCCGCCTTCACTGAATTGCGCTTTCCCCTGTCGCATAACATAATTTTCGGCTTTCTTGGGGTAAGTATTGCGCACAGTGTACATCTCGGACAGATCCACCTGCTTTCCAGTTAGTCTTATCACTTCGCTTTCCAGGAAGGAAGTGCTGGAAAAGCTCCAGCAGGTTCCAGTGCGCCCCTGACTAATCACCGGGGTGGTTTCAAGGTCGATCACCGTATTGAACTTATAGGGTTCCTGGGCAAGGAGGCTGCTTGATAAACAAACTATTCCGAAGAAAAAAAGTAAATGACGCATGTCTTTGAGTTTTAGATTTGGTATTTGAGATCTGCTGCTTAAGTTCGGGCAATCCTTTTTCTGGCAATATCATGTGATGAACAACCACGAACTATGATTATCTTTACGCTAAAATAAAAAATATGAGTGCAATCAACTGGAAAACTGCCAAAGAATATACAGATATTACCTATAAAAAATGTGACGGGGTGGCCCGTATTGCTTTCAATCGTCCCGAAGTGAGAAATGCCTTCCGACCACACACTACAAGTGAATTGCTAGATGCGTTCCATGATGCCCAGGAAGATACTGCTGTAGGCGTGGTTTTACTTTCTGCTGAAGGGCCCTCGTCCAAAGATGGCGTGTACAGTTTTTGCAGTGGTGGAGATCAGCGTTCACGCGGTCACCAGGGATACGTGGGAAAGGATGGCTATCATCGCCTGAATATTTTGGAGGTCCAGCGACTGATACGATTCATGCCAAAGGCAGTGATCGCAGTAGTCCCCGGCTGGGCGGTTGGCGGTGGGCATAGTTTGCACGTGGTTTGCGACCTCACCCTCGCCAGTGAAGAACATGCTATTTTTAAACAAACCGATGCCGATGTGACTAGCTTCGACGGCGGCTATGGAAGCGCATACTTAGCCAAAATGGTAGGGCAGAAGAAGGCCCGTGAGATATTTTTCCTGGGCAGAAACTATAGCGCCCGGGAAGCCTATGAAATGGGTATGGTGAATGCGGTGATTCCACATGATCAACTCGAGCAAACAGCTTACCAATGGGCACAGGAAATACTGGAGAAATCTCCAACCTCCATAAAAATGCTCAAATTCGCCATGAACCTCACCGATGACGGAATGGTTGGTCAGCAAGTGTTCGCGGGTGAGGCAACGCGTCTTGCCTATATGACCGATGAGGCTAAGGAGGGCAGAGATGCATTTCTGGAAAAGCGGAAACCCAATTTCGACAAGAAGTGGTTGCCTTAGTGATTAGCAACAACGACCAAAATCCTAGGGCTTCAATTTTAAAGGGACCAAAAATACTTTTTACTACAATTAATAGGCCTCATCGTGAACATTCTTGACAGCCCTTCCGCTGGGATCATTCATGTTCTTAAAACTCTCATCCCATTCAAGGGCAACAGGGGAACTACAGGCCACGCTGGGCACCGAAGGCACACTCAATGCCGCTGTATCGCTTGGGAAGTGGGATTCGAAAATAGAACGATAGTAGAATTCCTCCTTGGAGGTTGGAGTTTGTATGGGGAATCGATACTGGGCGTTCGCCATCATCTCATTGGTGACTTCTTGTTCCACCATGTCTTTCAGGGTATCTATCCAGCTATATCCCACGCCATCACTAAACTGTTCTTTTTGCCTCCAGGCAACACTGGCCGGTAACATGTCCTGGAAGGCTTCTCGTAATACCCATTTTTCCATTCGTTCGGGGGTGATCATTTTATCCTTGGGATTCAACCGCATGGCCACATCCATAAAC
>JABDNM010000171.1 GCA_013043825.1 Flavobacteriaceae bacterium | reverse complement strand
GGCATTCGTCGGCGGTTACAGTGATCACTTCGGAAGTGAATTCTTCATAGCCTTCAGCGACAACTTCTATGGTATAATCTCCTGCCCGCTCCCCAGCTCCCACAAATGTATCGAAGACGAAGGTGAGCTCTTCCATGTAAGATCCATCAATGGCAGTTACGATAATGTTGTTGAGAATAATACCATTTGTGTTCGCATCCCTAACCTGGACACTTAGGCCATACACAAATTCATCGGTACAAAAAACGGGATTATTGTCATCGTTCCGGCATGACAGCAAAATACCGATCAACAAAATAAGGAGAATTTGTTTCAATCCTTTTCTATTAATAACGTACAAAGTGTAAATAAGGTATAGAGGTACTTAATACTTAATAGATAATTACTTGGATTTCTTCTTGGAATCATTCTGTGAAGTTTCCTTAGAATCGTGCGCTGAAGCATTCGCCTTTCCTAAGTAGTATCCAAGGAAGGCACTTACTATTCCTACCGACAGCACAATAAGGATACACCAATACATTTGTAGTTTGTTTACTTCGAATTACTCTAGATTCTCCGGCGGTTCCATTTCCTCCCCTAGAGGCGCTACAGTTGTAATACTAAGGGATAGTGGTCCGTTTAACAAATCATTTTTTCCAACAAAACGATTCTCCTTCTTACTGTGTAAATTCATCTTGGTAGAAGGAATTCCCCGAGTAATAAAATAACTCTGGATAGCATGCGCCCGTGCGATTCCCAGGTTTTCGTAAGAAGAAAAGTTCCGTTCATTTTCGTAATAAACCCCGGTGATCTCTATGGTCTTGGAATCGTCTCCCCATAAATAGCGTTTCAACTCGTCCAAACCATCCTTGATCTCAGTGGAGACCGGTCGTTGTATGCGATGATCGGAAGGTTTAAAATGAAAGCTTTGAACAGAGTATAAGGCATAATCTCCTGCCGGATCGCTCAGATCAATGGCATTATCGATTAATACGTCCGTCGCATCCCTTCGCTCATTGTAATTGCCATTCTCGGCTATAGCAGAGTTTCGATCTTCGTCGGTTTGCTCTTCACAACACAATTTCCAGGTGAAGAAAGTTCCCAAAAATAATGTGAGTAAGATCCCTAAGAAAAGTAACGTTTTCTTGTTCATATTGAAAAATCTCCTGGTTAATTATATCCGGTTAACCGATATATAGTGTGAATGTAATACCTAATTAGTTGATTTGTAGGATTTTTCGTTCTAATTCATAAAAAACCCGTTCAACTGCCAAATTTAACGGGGTATTTAATACGATTTTGTCTACAGATCGAACTTAATACCTTGTGCCAACGGTAAGTTGGTGGTATAATTTATGGTATTCGTTTGCCTCCTCATGTAGATCTTCCAGGCGTCACTTCCAGACTCTCTGCCTCCACCCGTATCTTTTTCACCTCCAAATGCACCACCTATTTCGGCACCTGAAGTTCCAATATTCACATTTGCGATCCCACAATCACTTCCTGCGAACGATAGAAACCGTTCGGCTTCTCTAAGATTGTTCGTCATTATCGCACTGGAAAGGCCTTGAGCAACTCCATTTTGCACTTCTATTGCGTTCTCCACGTCCCCGTTGTATTTTAAAAGATATAAAACCGGTGCAAAGGTTTCATGTTGAACGATCTGAAACGAATTATCCGCTTCGGCGATCGCAGGCTTTACGTAACATCCGCTCTCGTATCCTTCACCTTCCAAAACTCCTCCAGGTACGATGAGCTTTCCCCCTTCAGCAACAACACGTGCCAAAGCATTTTCGTAAGCAGCTACCGCCTCGCGATCGATCAATGGCCCAACATGATTATTCTCATCCAGCGGATTCCCAATTCGTAACTGACCATAGGCAGACACCAACGCCTCTTTTACCTGGTCGTAAATACTTTCATGAATGATCAATCGTCGGGTGGAGGTACAACGTTGTCCCGCGGTTCCCACTGCACCAAAAACTGCACCTATTACAGTCATTTTGATATCGGCATCGGGGGTGACAATAATTGCATTGTTCCCACCCAGTTCCAGCAACGATTTACCCAGGCGTTCTCCAACGGTCTTCCCAACGATCTTGCCCATACGAGTCGAACCAGTGGCCGAGATGAGGGGAATTCGCTTATCGGTTGTCATGAATTCACCTACTTTATAATCACCATTGATGAGGCAGGAAATTCCTTCCGGGAGATCGTTCTTCGCAAATATTCGTGCAGCGATCTTTTGACAAGCGACTCCGCAAAGTGGAGCTTTTTCGGAGGGTTTCCAAATACACACATCTCCGCATATCCACGCCAGGGCAGTGTTCCAGGACCATACTGCAACCGGAAAATTAAACGCCGAAATGATCCCAACCACGCCCAGAGGATGGTACTGCTCGTACATGCGGTGCCCGGGGCGCTCGGAATGCATGGTCAAACCATGTAGTTGTCTGGATAGTCCCACGGCGAAATCGCAGATATCGATCATTTCCTGTACCTCTCCTAGACCTTCCTGGTAACTTTTTCCCATTTCATAGGAAACCAGTTTGCCCAGCGGCTCTTTCAGGCGTCTTAATTCATCTCCAAATTGTCTCACTACTTCACCGCGTTGTGGGGCAGGAACCATACGCCACTCCTTAAAAGCTTGTGTGGCAATAGTCATGAGTTGATCGTATTCTTCTTTTGTGGTAGTGGAAACCTTGCCAATCAATTTTCCATCCACGGGTGAGAACGATTCGATCTCTTGAACACCCGGAAACCAATTTTGTCCGGTCGAAGTTCCGTAGTTGGTATTTTCTAATTCCAATGCTTGCAATGCTTCTTCAATTCCAAATGAGGTGGCTACTGCTGATATCATTTTTGCTATAATTTATTGCTTTTTATACTGAATTTGGCCTTCATTAAAGGTTCTGCGAAGGTACGTAAATGCTGCAAGAAATTTCCAGAATTGAATCACAAATGATCGAGAGGAATAGCAATCATTTCACCATTGAACTAATAAGCACAAGTTTGAGATATGCAGGAGCCGGACTTACTCCTGGGCCACGAATCGCGCATCGGTTTCCATGACAGTACCACAATTATCACAGGTACGCAATTCTTCACTGTTGTAGAAATTCTTAAAGTGTTTTAGGAAGTCCTTTTCAATGTCATGGAGTGGAAAGTAAACCTCATGAAGTTTTTGATTGCAATTGTCGCAGAACCACAACAACCCATCCTTAGCATCCAGATCTACCCGTTTACGTTCAATAACCAGTCCTATCGAATTGGCTTCTCGCACCGGAGAGTGAGGCACTTTAGCAGGGTGCAGATACATGTCTCCCGGGCCCAGATGCATTTCTTTACGCTTCCCATCTTCCTGAATAACAACAGTGATATTGCCCTCGAGTTGATAAAACAATTCTTCTGTTTCGTTATAGTGATAGTCTTTTCGGGCATTGGGACCGGCCACGATCATCACAATGTAATCCTCGGCATCGGTGTATAGGTTTTTGTTCCCCACAGGTGGCTTCAGAAGATCACGATTTTCTTCTACCCACTTAGTTAAGTTGAAAGGTTTAGGAATAGCCATAGCCGTATTTTTATCTGTTTCTATAAAAATACGGCAAATGCTTTAATTCTAAAAGGGGGAAAGTAATTTACTTTCGATAGAAAAGTTGGGTAAAATAATAGATCCCTCGATCGTTTTGTATTACTCCAAAACCTGAGTGTGTATAATTTCCTTCGATCACACCTCTGTGGGACGGACTGTTCAGCCAGGCATTCACCAGGTTCTCTGCCTTGGTATATCCCATGGCTACATTTTCACCCACAGATTGGGCTCCTCGGTCTTTCAGGGCCTTGGATCGAACACCAAAATTATCATGATTGATTTTTGATATATCAATCATATATTGTGTGTGGTCCACAGCATATGCTGAAGCATATTGCTGATCTCTTTTCAAGGCACTTAGACCTATAGAAGTTCTGTATTCATTAACAAGGGTTAGGATCTCATCGGCCATTTGCCAATCGGTTTCCATGGCAAGATTGACATCAATACCGAAATTAGCTTCTTCAACGACCTGAGTTTCGTCTTTTGTACAAGAGGCAGTGGTTACAATTAGTACCAGAGCAACAAGGGTAGTTTTTAGTAGTTTCATTTTACGGGGTCCATCAAATTTGGGGCATGATGAAGATCAAATGTAGGAAAATATTTCATAATAAATACACTTTAACCTCTTTTTAATGTGTTTTATCGATGTTTTTACTACATAATGACGCTTTTTTCCTACAATTAATAATGTCCAAACTTCGGTAAATAAAGGGCTAAGACGTATCTTAGAGAAAAATTATACTCTGATGAAAATTTTTCAACATTTTTTGCTTTTAATCGGATATTTTATGCTTTTTAGCTGTAATAATGGTCAAAATACAGCTTTTGTGTCAGATTTTTCTGATTCACAAGCGTCAGAAATCGATCCAAACTTTGGAATTGTAATTCACGGCGGAGCAGGAACCATCTTAAAGGAGAACATGAGTGATTCTTTGGAACAAGCTTATAGGGACAAACTGGAAGAAGCCATTCGGGTGGGACACGAGATCTTGAAAGCCGGAGGAGATGCCATGGAGGCCGTCACTAAGACTATCAACGTATTGGAAGATTCTCCTTTATTCAATGCGGGAAAAGGTGCCGTATTTACCCACGAAGAAACCAATGAACTTGACGCTTCTGTTATGGACGGTGCTACGTTAAACGCCGGATCGGTGGCAGGTGTTACACGAATCAAGAATCCAATCGACCTGGCCGTAGAAGTCATGAATAATAGTCCGCATGTAATGTTGTCTGGTGAAGGAGCGGAGGTTTTTGCTCAAACACGTGGCATCAAACTGGTTGACCCTTCCTATTTTTACACCGAAGGAAGATTTCAATCGCTCAAACGAGTGAAACAACGAGAAGCTGCCAAAAAGAAAATGGGATTTATAGCCGACGATCCATTAATTAAAAACTCAAAATTTGGTACTGTGGGTTGCGCAGCCCTGGATAAAAACGGAAACCTGGCGGCGGGTACTTCTACCGGAGGTATGACAAATAAACGCTGGAATCGCATTGGTGACGCTCCTATAATAGGAGCAGGAACCTATGCCAACAATAATACCTGCGCAGTTTCTTCCACTGGCTGGGGAGAGTTTTTTATTCGAGCCATGGTGGCGCATGATATATCAGCGCTCATGGAATATAAAGGACTAAGCTTGCAAGCAGCTGCACGCGAAGTAATACATAAGAAGGTGCCGGCATTAGGGGGTGATGGCGGAATTGTCGCCATAGACAAGGACGGGAATGTTGCTATGGAATTCAATACTGCCGGAATGTATAGGGCGCATATGAATGCTGAAGGTGAGCTCATTGTTCAAATCTATAAAGACGAATAAATTGAGATCCTCCTACTATGCCGTAATCTTTTCTTCCCTTCAAACCACAGATACAGAAGGATACTCCGAAATGGCCGAACAAATGGAGTTGCTTGCACGAACCCAACCGGGATTCCTGGAATTCGAGCATGCCCGCGAAGGAATAGCTATTTCCATTAGCTATTGGGAGAGCATGGAGGCTATTTCTCAATGGAAAGCCAATCTCGATCATCTGGAAGCGCAGCGTCTGGGTAGAGATAAGTGGTACGCCTGGTATAAGATCCGTATCTGTAAAGTAGAACGAGAGTATGAATTCAACAGAGAATGAAAGTGCATCTCCAGGTGTTTCTACTTTCATTCATCATCTTTTCCAAAGTGTCGCACTAGCAGGCTATATCTGTTAAACTCTTCCCAAATGTTAAAATTTCATATACCACATCCTTTCTGGGAAGCGTTAGCCCTATAATTCCCTCCCTATTATATACGATCAGCAATCTGTTCAATTGACAACTTATTAGTCTTTTGATCATCGCCTGCTTTTAGGCACTCATCTTTTATCGTATTTTTATTAATAGCAAAAACCATCAATTATGAAGGAGTTCATCCGTCTCTCTGCCCTGGCCCTAATGTTCATTTTAATCTCGTGCGGCGACAAAGCTGAAACCGCTTCTACAGATAATTTGTTCAAGTTCAAAGAATACATCAGTTACAATACCTACGGCATTAAAAGCATTACGTCTCCTATTACGGTAGAATTGATGAAACCACTTAACGATTATGAACTCAACCAGGAGTTGCCTTCAGAATACCTAAAGATCAAACCAAAAACCTCGGGAAAGTTGATCATTCAAAACGGACGGACGCTACATTTTCAACCTTCCGAATATCTCGACCCGGATACTGAATACACTGTGACGGTTCAGCTCGATAAATTGTACGAGGATATTCCCCGCGAATTCAGAACCTACACCTTCAGCTTTAAAACAATTACCCCCAATTTCAAAATCGATCTGGACAATCTTCAATCCTACTCCAAACAATGGCAGTTTGTAACTGGAAGCCTGGAAACTTCGGATGTTGTCGCATTGGAAAAAGCCAAACAACTGGTTAAGGCCGAACAGGATAGCAAGGTACTCTCGGTGGTGTGGGACCAGGAGGACGGCGAGGGTAAATTCTTCAATTTCACCATTGACAGTATCCAACGGCCTATGGATGACACCACCATTGAAATAAGCTGGAATGGAAAATCCATTGGTTCCAATCTTAAGGGAGAAGATACTTTCCCCATCCCCGGGCAAAATAATTTTAAGGTGGTAGATGTAAAAAGTGTTTATGCGCCTCAATCTACCTTGTCGATCAACTTTTCAGACCCACTTGAGGAAGATCAGGATTTCAGTGGGTTAGTGACCATTGAAAAAGCAGAGAGCCTACGTTTTGAGGTCGACGGCAATGTACTTCACATTTATCCGGCTAACAGGGTGATAGGAAATGTTCGGGTAACGCTGTTTTCCGGGATTAGGAATGACAATGGATTAAAACTGAAAAACGAATTTTCCAAATTGGTTTCATTCGAGCAAATCAAACCCGGTATTGAATTAATCTCCAAGGGGG
>JABDNM010000166.1 GCA_013043825.1 Flavobacteriaceae bacterium | reverse complement strand
TTTGGATGGTTCCGGTTCCGGTAAAGGAGTACCATACATCCGGAGCGGGGTTCCCGCCAGTATCGGTAAATCCTGTCGTGGTTCCAACAACTACATCGTCACAGGCTACCGGGAAGGCATCTGCACACAAGTCGTTACTTGGATTCGCACAGAAAGTGATCGAATAAGTGTCCACAGTCCCCGTATCTCCACCTGCAGTATCACAGATTTTCAAGTCCCAGTCACCGGTAATGGATTCACCGGCAAAAGTAGCTGCGAAGGTTCCTCCCTGGGGAGCAAAAGTCCCTGTGAAAGGAGGAGAACCTGCTGTGATATCAGCTCCGCCATCCTGGAAGATCGTTCCAATATAATCATCCCCCGATCCGCCATTATTGTCGGAAAGGATCAATTCAGTTCCTGCTGGGGAGACTAGGTAAATTTCCAGGTCACCAGCCCAGGTATGAGTAATATCCAGGGCTACGTTGTCCAGCGTAAATTCTCCTGCTCCAGTACCTATAGTTCCGGCACCACCTACGGTGGCGGGGTATAAGTTAGGTGCTCCCACACAATCTGCCGTAGAAGTTCCTCCCGGATCGATATCCAGTGGAAGACCAGCAGCGGCATAGGTAGTACATGGGTCAACGACCAGTGGACTACATTCTCCGGAATATGTGTAAACTTGTTCTGTAGGTGGGTTTATATTCCAGGTAACTCCACCATCACCGGAAAATCCTGTTGGATTGCCTACTATAGTAGCACTTGAACTTTCCCAAAGACCATCACCGGCATCGCTCATAGTAAGGAATATACTAACCCAATATGTCGTCGGGATACCTGCCTGACCGTTAAGCATTACATCAGCAATATCAAATTCAACGTCTAAAACATCAAATCCAAATGACGTTCCGAGGAAAGTCTGATTCACCGGGACCACTCCCAGCTGAGAACTTATAACCGTTCCGGGATCTACCACTCCACCAGCGTCTCCATAAATCACAATGTCCGCACTTGTAACGGTTGCGGCCGGGCTACCCCAAAGGTTCGCGTTAACAGTCATTAAATTGAATACCTCATCGGCGGCGACAGTTACATCGGCAGCAATAATTTGCATAGGAGCCGTTGGCCCTCCACTAAAGAAGGCATTCTCGAAGGCGTTGGATGGATTAGTTTCAGTACAGGGAGCTCCACCACAACTCGTACAATCTCCATATACCTGAATAGGTAAACCAAGGTTTGTAGCCGTTCCTGAATCTACAGCATCTAACCAACCGCCACCTTGAAACAATTTTCCGTTTCCGGTGGTCGAATTTCCTAATTCAACAACAGGAGGTTGCCAGGGACCAGAAAATCCTGCATCACCGTCATACTGCCAATCTACCCAATAGGTGCCAGCAGTCAATGAAAGTCCTGGTGTAAGCACTGTTACTCTTTGAATAGCGCGCGCTGTTCCTGGATTACTTTCAGATTCTCTGTATGCATTACTCCAAACCGAGTTATCCAATACATTGGTAACATCGTCACCCCAAATAACCGTACTACCTCCAACACTAGGATCTCCGTCCCAGATTTGGACATTGATATTGTCGATGGAAGCGGGAGCTGTAGGAGCCCCTGTTTGATATCCGAAGAAATCAATGGATGTAATGTCGTAATCATCGGCGAGAATAATATCCTCGGCACCGCGGTTACCTGCCGAAGCCTGCGTACCGAAGCCCAAAATATTCATTCCCAAGGTAACGTCCTCTAGGAGGCTGATGTCCGGTGGACCCGGTACACTGAAATAAGGCCCAGACTCATAGGCGAGTACAGGCGCATTTCTCATCCCGGAGTTTCCATGAAAGCTCCTTCCGTTGAAGTTCCCTTTGGTGACAATAACCTGACCGGTTTGTTGTTGAGCTCCCTCAACAAGCTCAGCAGAAGTGGCCGTAGCCGGAGCCAGGTATTGAATTGTTGTCGACACCTGCGCAGTCTCAATGGCAGATCGTAATAACTCAGAACTCACCTGAGTAGTTTGACCGTACCCTACTGCACAAGCGAGTAACGCAAACAATAAAGTAAATTTTTTCATAATGTAATTTAATAGATTAGTTAATAAGTACTAAAAGTATCTAAAATTCCAGCCACATCAAAAGATTTAGACAAAAGAATTTAGGAAATAGTTAACAGTTCGTATTTCCAATCCAAAGTGAGTATATTTTTTTAACTTTTCGATTGAATTCATCCGCATTATCACGGTCTTCAGTAATAAAAAAACCATCCGCTTCGCAGCGGATGGTTCTTATTAAAAAATCTATTGGAAATTATCTCTTGATAATCTTATAGGTTCCAACATTTCCATTGACAGTCACTTTCATGATGTAAGCGCCAACAGCCAGTTGGGAAATATCCAATTGACCACTGGTGGCCTCAACGGCCTGGCCAGCTACTTGCTGTCCCAGGATGTTGTAAAC
>JABDNM010000165.1 GCA_013043825.1 Flavobacteriaceae bacterium | reverse complement strand
TATCTGATGAGCGACGTTCAGTTGCTGGATAACGAATTTTTATTGCTGAAGGAGGACACCGGGTTTTCTTCTCCTATTTCGGTGGTTTTCTACGAGTATTACACAGATCCCTCAGAGTTGAACACTGCACTCGAAAAAAGAAAAGACCAGATTCAGTGCGTGGTTGGCAGTAGTGTATCTAATATTCCCTTCGGAAGTACTCAAAAACCTGAGTTATGGGATTATGCCGACGGTGTGGACACCCTCGACTTCTTGTCTCAACTTTAAACTGTCCCCCTGTTAACAGCCTATGAATAAAATGTCTCTTTTCATGCTTTTTTTGCTTTTAGATTTTACATCTTTGCACTGAAAATTTTGGCTTCATGAAAAAACATAATTTCAGCGCTGGCCCCTGTGTATTGCCGCAGTCTGTTTTAGAAAAAGCAGCAGCAGCCGTAACCAATTTCAATGGATTGGATCTTTCGCTGATCGAAATATCGCATCGAAGTAAGGACGTTGTGGAAGTAATGAATACCGCACGTGAACTGGCTCTGGAGCATTTGGGATTACAAAATAAAGGGTATCAGGCCTTATTCCTGCAAGGTGGAGCGAGCCTTGAATTCCTGATGGTTGCCTATAATTTACTTGATAAGAAGGCTGCCTATTTAAATACTGGTACGTGGGCCACAAAAGCAATCAAGGAAGCGAAAATGTTCGGTGAATTGGTAGAGGTCGCTTCATCCAAAGACAAGAACTTCAACTATATTCCAAAAAATTATACGATCCCGGAGGACGCAGATTATTATCATTGCACTACCAACAATACCATTTTTGGAACTCAAATAAACGAAATACCCGAAACAACTGTCCCCATAGCAAGCGATATGAGTAGCGATATATTCTCAAGGATGATCGACTATTCAAAATTCGATTTGATCTATGCCGGAGCCCAGAAAAATATGGGGCCTGCAGGGACCACCCTGGTGGTGGTTAAAGAGGATATGTTAGGCAAAGTGGAAAGAGAAATCCCTTCCATGCTGGATTATCGGGTTCACATTGGAAAGGATAGTATGTTCAATACCCCTCCGGTATTTGCGGTTTACGTTTCTATGCTTACGTTGCAGTGGTTGAAAGATTTAGGCGGGGTGTCGGCCATTGAAAAGATCAATGAAGCCAAAGCAACTTTGTTGTATTCCGAAATAGACATTAACCCTCTTTTCAAAGGCTTCGTTGAAAATCCAAAAGATCGTTCCAAAATGAATGCTACTTTTAATCTCACCGACGAAAGTGTAAAAGAACGTTTCGATGCTTTATGTAAACAAGCAGGAGTTCATGGAATCAACGGCCATCGTAGTGTTGGCGGGTATCGGGCATCGATGTACAATGCGTTACCCCTGGAGAGCGTTGAGGTATTGGTGGAGGTAATGAGCGAGCTGGAGCGCACTTCTTAGCAATTCGATTTTTACTTACTCAATTCAAATTTCAATATAAATTTAGATGAATATTTTAGCAAACGACGGAATTTCACAAAGTGGAATCAATGCCCTGGAAGATGCAGGTTTTAAGGTAATTACAACAAAAGTGGCCCAGGAGCAGCTTATCAATTATATCAATGAGAATGATGTTGCTGTGCTGCTCGTTCGAAGTGCAACCACTGCACGCAAAGACCTGATAGATGCCTGTCCCGGATTAAAGATCATTGGACGTGGTGGCGTTGGTATGGACAATATCGATGTGGAATATGCCCGTGAAAAGGGATTGAAAGTGATCAACACACCGGCAGCTTCATCGGCATCGGTTGCCGAACTGGTATTTGCACACCTTTTTGGTGGTGTTCGATTCCTGCATGATGCAAATAGGAACATGCCATTGGAGGGTGATACTAAGTTTAAGGTACTTAAAAAGAATTATGCGGCAGGAAGTGAGCTACGGGGGAAGACCATTGGAATTGTTGGATTTGGTCGAATTGGTCAGGAAGTAGCCAAAATTGCCCTGGGATGTGGAATGAAAGTGATCTTTAGCGATATGTACGTAGATGAAGCTACCATAAAGGTAGATTTCTTTGATGGGCAACGGGTGACTTTCAATTTTGATTCGGTGCCCATGTCCAAACTTCTGAAGGAGAGTCATTTTATCACCCTGCATGTACCAGCTCAAAAAGAGTATGTGATTGGAGTCAATGAGATCGGACAAATGAGGGACGGTGTAGGAATTGTGAATGCCGCCAGAGGTGGTGTAATTGATGAAGTTGCCTTGTTGGATGCCTTGGACAAAGGAAAGGTCGCTTTTGCCGGGTTGGATGTATTCGAGAAGGAACCCACTCCAGAAATCAAGATCCTGATGAATGAAAAAGTATCTTTAAGCCCGCATATTGGTGCTGCTACCCGGGAAGCACAGGACCGCATTGGAACCGAGTTGGCAGAGCAAATAAAATCCATTCTCAAGTAGCTAATCTGGGGCTTTTCACTATTTTAGGCCTTTAACCAAAAACGTAAAGAAATATGTCAGGAATTTTAGAGTTGTTGAACAGCGATGTAGGACGCCAAATGATAAGCGGTGTGAGCCGTGAAACCCGACAACCGGCAGATAAGACTGCAAAGGTTGTTTCCATGGCCTTACCATTGCTTATGGGGGCTATGAAGCGAAATGCAAGTACTCCTGAAGGTGCAGCAGGATTATTAGGCGCATTGGATAATAAGCACGATGGAAGTGTATTGGATAACCTTGGAAGCTTCTTTGGAGGTGGTGTTGATGAGGCACAAAAAGTAGATGGTCTTGGGATTTTAGGTCATGTGCTGGGAGGATCCCAGGATAATGTGGTTGGTGCCCTATCGCAAAAATCGGGGGTAGACAGTAATTCGGTAATGAATATTTTATCTACGGCTGCACCGCTCATACTTGGATACCTGGGCAAACAAAAAAGACAACAAAATGTAAACTCACAGGCCGGAATTGGTGATCTTTTAGGAGGTCTTATGGGCAATGGGACTCAACAGCCAAAGCAACAAAGTTTGATCGAATCGTTATTGGATGGAGATAACGACGGTTCAATCTTAGATGATGTCGCAGGCATGGTTCTCAATACCGGTGGTCGTAAAAAAAGAGGAGGCCTGGGAGGCTTGCTTGGCGGGTTATTCAGAAGATAAAATAAAACGTAATTCTATAGAAAAACGCTGTAATTAAATTTGGAGCGTTTTTTGTGTTAAACAGCGTTAAAACAAGAGACCAGACAGGTCTATTTTGTAACTTTAACTAAATTTATACGCTATGAAATACGTTGTAATACTGTTTGTTGCCTTGTTGAGCTTTGCAAGTTGTGACAGCAGTAAAAAAGTGGTGACAGAGGACAATACCGTGGCGACGACTGAAGCCAACGACACGGTTCGCATAGCCAATGAAGAATTGGAATATGAGATCATTATTATCGAACCTGGCTTCAATACCTGGCTAGCAACCGCCAAGCCACGTGGTTATTACGGACAGACCTTTTTAGAGGGGAAGAATATGCTTTTTGTAACCGAGTATAACCGAAGAGTTAGAAATTTCCAAGCCTACGATAGAAACTTGTACCAGCAGGAGATCAATTATGAGTTCCATATTGATTATGGTTATGAGGTTAATTATCTGCTATATAATTATTTCCTTTATTTCCAGAATCGTTTCGATCAGTCCCTTATTGGGGGAAGACAGGGAGGCAGTCTGGGTAGGCAATGAGGAAACTTAAAAGACGATGGGAAATTGAAACCAATTGGCAGCTTACTGTTATTTTCATCGTATTTGCGATTACAGGAAGTACCTCGGCCAAATTTGCCGGTCCGCTAACCGATGCAATCGGCATAAGCAGGGATCTGGGTGGTTGGATATACTGGCCCATTCGAATTCTTATAATCTTTCCTATTTACCAAGTTCTCCTGGTTCTTTTTGGATGGTTATACGGAGAATTCGTATTTTTCTGGAAATTTGAAAAAAAGATGCTCCGAGCAATGGGACTTGGATTTTTCCTAAATAAATGAGCGCTTTGCATTACATTCGGTCCTGGGCAGCAGGCTTATTCTTAAGCCTAATCCTCTCGTTACCGGTTTTCGTCCAGCTGTGGCATTTTACAGATACTCACAAGCATACCGTCTGTTCCGAATCCAATCTTCATTTTCACCAGTTTCAACTGGAATGCGACATCCACGATTTTCAGCTTAATACCTTTGAATTTGACCCCCTTACATTCGTTGCTCATGAAAATATCGCAACACCTATTCAACTGGAATCAAGGAATTATTCCTTTGTCACGTTTAAATTCCATACTTCAAAATCACTACGCGCACCACCCCGTTTTTCTTGATTAATCGCTTTATCAATAATTTATAATCAAGAACCATGAAATTAATATATGTTTTGCTGGCGATCCTGTGGTTTTCGCCGGGACTAAACGCTCAAGCTCGATTAAGCGGGCAAGTAGCAAGTGAGGATGGAACGCCCATCTTAGCTACTGTTTTTATACCACAATTAGAAAAAGGTACGCTTACCAACTTAAATGGAGATTATTCACTAGAGCGAATTCCTGAAGGAACTTACGATGTGATTTTCAGTTCGCTTGGATACACAACTCGATCGATCAAAATAAAATTCGATGCCAATGCGGAGCTTAGCCAAGATGTGATCATGTTGGAAAGTGCCGTAGAAATGGAAGAAGTCATAATTTCGACCCCGTTTCATCAGCTTCAAAGTGACAACGTGATGCGCGTTGAGCGTGTAAGTACAGAAGCACTTAATAGAACGGGAGCTGTGAACCTGGCTCAGGGCATTAGCGACATTCCCGGGGTTTCTACATTCAGCACGGGCGCCGGAATTGGGAAACCCGTGATCCGGGGCCTAAGCAGTAATCGGGTCCTCACCTACTCCCAGGGAGTACGAATGGAAAATCAACAATTTGGAGATGAGCATGGACTGGGTCTCAATGGAGCTGGGGTCGAAAGCATAGAAGTGATAAGTGGACCAGCATCTTTGTTATATGGTAGCGATGCGCTTGGTGGCGTTCTCTACCTGAATCCTGAGCGATTCGCCGACCCGAACAAAACGAGAGCAGATGGCAGTTCTTATTTCTATTCAAATACTTCAGGTTTCAATTCAACCGTAGGTGCGAAAACCTCGGGTGAGCGTTGGAAATTCCTCGTTCGCGGGGCCTCAGGGTCTTTCGCCGACTATAAGACAGGCAATGACCTTCGAGTGACCAATACACGCTATAAGGAATACGACCTGAAGACCGGGATACAATTTCAATCTGAAAAGTGGAGATCTACGTTGCGCTATAATTTCAATAATTCGAAAGTTGGAATACCGGAAGAGATCGGTGCGCAATCTACTTCAAAGAAGCAATTGCTCCCTTCTCAAAAAATCGACAATCATGTGATTAGTTGGGAAAATCGGTATTTCTTTGATCGTTCCAATCTAAACTTGAAGCTAGGCTACTTGTTCAATGATCGCAACGAGTTTGAGGATTCATTCAGCGATCCGGCCTTGAGACTAAAACTAAACACGGTCACATACGACCTGAAATACGACTTACCCTGGGAGGGAGCTTTCGAGACTATAGTAGGACTCCAGGGTATGTTCCAGAAAAATCAAAATTTTGGTGAAGAGATTCTCATCCCCAATGCTAATAAGACCGACTTTGGAATCTTCGCAACCACCCACTATCACTTAAAATGGATTGATCTGCAGGCGGGTTTGCGATTTGACACACGAACTATTCAAACGGAAAACGCAAGAAATCCTTCTGAATCGAACTTTATCCCTGCACTGGATCGGAACTTCAGCAGTATTAATATGGCCCTGGGTGCGAAGGCAGATCTCAGTGAGCGTCTTATTACACGTTTGAACTTTGCCAGTGGTTTTCGGGCACCGAATCTGGCAGAATTAGCTTCAAACGGAGTGCATGAGGGCACCAATCGATACGAAATTGGAAATAGTGGTTTGAAGAACGAACAGAACTTCCAAATCGATGCTTCCCTGGAATACCGAAATGAACATATCGAGCTATTTGCAAATACTTTTCTGAATTCTATAAAGGACTACATTTTCATAGAGCCCACCGGGGAAGTGATTGATGATACCAATGTATTTAACTATGTGCAAAACGGTGCGACACTCTACGGAGGTGAATTAGGAATGCATGTCCATCCCCATCCACTGGACTGGTTGCACCTGGAAAGTAGCTTCGAACTGGTTCGGGGGGATCTTAAAACAAGGGGGTCTCTTCCGCTAATTCCTGCAAACAACCTTCAAAACACCTTCCGAATCGAACTGGATGATGGTCACGTATTTAAATCAACGACTTTCTTCATACGATTGGATAATACTTTTGCTCAAGACCAGGTAAGCTTTTTTGAAACAGAAACGGCAGGCTATAATCTATGGAGTCTTGGAGGTGGTTCACAATACCATTTGAAGGATTTCCAAATTCACCTCGGGTTGAGTATTACGAATTTAAGTAATGAGAATTACATCGCACACCTGTCCAGATTGAAACCGGACGGTATCGCTAATCCCGGAAGGAGTATAAATATCAATATTAAAGCAACACTTTAATATTTCGATACAACTAGCTGTAAATAAGTATTTTATTCTGTTATTTCTACCTCAATGGTTTGAACTTCAGTTTGTTTTTCTGAAGCAATTACGAAGGTATATATCCACATAAGTGTGAAGGTGGGAACGAAGTCGGAAAAAGGGAGAATCTCTTCGATAAATACGATCCAGGAAGCAATTTTACCCGTGTTTCCCTCGTACATATCGCTCATTCTTTTGGCTGCGTAAGGCGCCCAGATTAAATCCAGGAATACGCCCAGGGGGATAAAGGTTGTTGCCATCCCAACCAAGTCGAGCAGGATTCCGTTCCGAAGTAATTTGAATTTATTCTTTTTCATCAAGTTTGTTGTGTTGTAATTCTGTAGTCAATAACGCAAGAAACATACCAAAATTATGATAGGTTGGAGCTAATGAGTTTCAGAAACTCCTCGCGTGTCTCGATCTTTTCAAACTGTCCTCTGAATCCGGATGTAGTCGTCACACTGTTCTGCTTCTGAACGCCTCGCATCATCATGCACATATGAGAAGCTTCGATAACCACTGCCACTCCCCTTGGTTTAAGCGTAGAATTGATGCATTCCAGGATATCATGCGTAAGTCGCTCCTGTACCTGGAGTCGGCGTGAGAAGATATCGACCACACGCGGGATCTTGCTTAGTCCCACAATCTGTCCATCGGGAATATATGCTATATGCGCCTTGCCGAAAAATGGCAGAATGTGATGTTCACACAGGGAATACAATTCGATGTCTTTCACGATCACCATATCGTGGTAATCTTCAGCGAACATCGCGCTTCTCAAAATCTCGGCCGGATCCTCGCAATGCCCAGAGGTTAGATATTGAATCGCCTTGGCCGCCCTCTCCGGGGTTTTTAGTATTCCTTCCCTGTTCACATCCTCCCCCACTTCATCCAAGATCTGGCTGTATTTAACTTTTATTGAATCGGTGACCTTCTGGTCGTACTCTTCATAATTTTTATAGGATCCCATACTACGATTTTAATTTTTCGGCATAAAACTTCTTGATCTTTTCCACTTTTGGAGTTATGATAAACTGACAGTAAGGCTGCTCTTTATGCTGGTTATAATAATTTTGATGATCTTTTTCGGCTGGGTAAAATATATCCAATGGCGATACTTTAGTGACAATTGGATCGTTGAAAACACCGTTTTTATCGAGGATTTCTATGAATGAAATCGACTTTGTTCTTTGCTCTTCCGAAGTATAAAAAATCTCACTGCGATACTGAGTTCCCACATCATTGCCCTGCCTGTTCAGAGTGGTTGGATCATGGGTGGCAAAAAATACCTCTAATAATGTATCGAAAGATATTTTTTCAGGATCGAAGGTAATTTTCAGCCCTTCAGCATGTCCTGTACGTCCACTGCAAACTTCACGGTAGGCTGGATTCTTAATGTGTCCTCCCGTATAACCTGAAACAACTTCAGACACCCCATCAATACGCTGAAAAACTGCTTCAGTACACCAGAAACAGCCATTGGCAAGTACAACTTCTTCGCTTCTATTCATAGCTTTTCAACCAAATTTAGTATATAAATTTAAGATTTAACATTCTGTTCATGATTTAACTTTTCATTAATACCTCACCCATCACGAGAGTCCTATTTTTACCTGGAATAGAATTTACTTACTACGACCATCCATCAATGAAGAAAAGCCTCTGGCTCATCGCCGTATTAAGCCTGAATAGCATCCTATTTGCTCAAGAGCGAAAAACCCTAGAGGCCAAGCGCATTGAATCACCCCCAAAAATAGACGGACTTTTAGACGATGAAGTTTGGCAATCATTACCGGCATATGGTGATTTTAATATGTTCGAGCCTGGAAATGATGGCGAAGTAGACCCAGACTACCTTACAGAGGTCAAAATGGCTTACGACGATAAGGCGGTGTATGTGGCCGCTTATATGTATGATCCAAATCCAGCACAAATATTAAGTCAGTTCTCACAGCGTGACGAAGTATTTGTACAAGCCGATCGCTTTACTATTGCGCTAAACACCTACAACGACGGCATCAACGAAACTTACTTCTACGTAACCAGTGCCGGTACAATAGGCGATGCCCTTTCTACTCAAAACGACTTCGATTTTGGTTACAATGTTGTTTTTGAATGCAGAATCTCTAAAGACGAAAAGGGGTGGTATGCTGAATTCAAAATTCCCTACAATGCGTTACGATTTCCCGAAGTGGATGTCCAGGATTGGAGCGTAAACTTTTACAGACGACTTAACACCTTGAATGAAACGCATACCTGGAACTTCATCGAGAATAGCATTGGGCGTGCTTCTCAGTACAGTGGAATCATTAGCGGTGTGCGCGACATCAACCCACCTATTCGGCTCACATTTTTCCCGTTTGCCCAAGGAGTGGTCACTGAATTCGATGGGGAGACCAACACCGATTTTGCCGCCGGTATGGATGTGAAATACGGGTTGAGTGATAGCTTTACACTGGATGCGACACTAATTCCGGACTTCGGACAGGCATCATTCGACGATGTAAGCCTGAATTTAGGACCCTTTGAACAAACTTTTGGTGAAAACAGGGCTTTCTTTACGGAAGGAGTGAGTTTGTTTGAACGTGGCCGGATATTTTTCTCAAGGAGAGTGGGCGGTCCACCCGTTGGTGATGGGGGAGAACTCGCGGAAAACGAGATAGCCGAAATTCCAGGTAAAGTCAACCTTTTAAATGCGATCAAGCTCTCTGGAAGAACTAAAAAGAAACTGGGTATTGGCCTCTTCAACGCAATTACGGAAAGAACTTTCGCTAAGATTGAAGATACTATTAACGGAACTACTAGGAAAGTACTTGTTGAGCCATTGAGCAACTACAATATATTTGTCCTGGACCAGCAATTCCAGGGTAATTCATCGGTTTCACTGATCAACACCAACGTGACCCGCGATGGTAGTTTTAGAGATGCGAATACTTCTGCATTTGTCTTTGATGTAGCCGATAAAGGAAATCGCTTTCGATCTTCTGGACGAGCGATCATGAGCAATGTGATCACTGAAGATGGTACACAAACAGGATTTCGCACCGAACTGGACATTTTTCGGATTAAGGGTAAGTTTAGATACCGTGTAGGTCATGATTTTGCAAATACCACTTTCGATATCAACGATTTGGGAGTTAATTTCACCAATAACTACAACAACTTTGTTGCCGGACTCTCCTATCGAATTTTTGAGCCCACTAAAAATTTCAATACGTATAATTTTAGCCTCACTGTCAGGCATCGCAGGTTGTACCAGCCCAGCGTACAGACTGGGAATAACCTAAATTTAGACTGGTTTTTTGTTGCCAAACCACGCTTTGCTTTCGGTGGTTTTCTTGGTTTCAATGGTGAAAACGACGATTATTTTGAACCACGTATTGAGGGTCGGTTCGTGACCTACAACGCCAACCTGGGTGGAAGACAGTGGATCTCCACCGATTTCAGGAAGAAATTCGCAGTAGATGCCGGTGTTGGCTTCAGAAATCATTTTGGAACCCCACAGCGGCAATTATTCTTCGACTTTGAACCCAGATATCGATTCTCGGACCGCTTCCTGGTGGTTCTGGGCACAGATCTCTCCCTACGGAATAATATGTTTGGTTATGTAGGCGATGATGGAGTCGATGTGTTTCTAGGTCAGCGGGATGTTCGATCCCTGGAGACAGAGCTTACCGCCAGTTCCAATTTCGACC
>JABDNM010000145.1 GCA_013043825.1 Flavobacteriaceae bacterium | reverse complement strand
GTTTCCGACTGTTCAAATGGTACGATTCCTTTCTGGCGCCCACAAATTCCAACTCTATGGGTCCGTCCTTGATCATGGCCGTTCCGTAGGTCTTGAAAATGGCCACCTTGTGTTTCCCTGGGAGTAGTTGCGCTACTTCGTTGGCCAGGTCGATTCCACTTCCTATCGCCACAATGTCTATGTCGTTACTTTTGTCCCGCTTCAGGATGAAATCGCGAACGTAGCCTCCAATCACATAGGTTTCGAGGTCAAGATTGGATGCCGCCTTGGAAATAGTATTGAAAATAGGAAGGTCTAAGGCGTTTTTATAGTTAGGTGTCACCGACATTAATTTCGAATTACCGTCACAGTTCCATCGTTCTTTAACTTGATGATCGCCGATGGTTTCGCTGCTTTTTTTGTACGGTGCAAATTTACGACATAGTCCACGCCCTCCAAAATCTCGGAACTTATTTCTCTGAAGTTTGCAGGAGTTGGCTTTCCGCTTAAATTCGCAGAAGTAGAGACGATAGGTCTTCGGAATTTTCGGATCAACTGTTTAGAGAAATCATCCTGAACAACACGAATCGCCAGGGAGTTGTCTTCGGCGATCAAATTTTCGGCCACCCGAATGGGATCATCGTAAATGATGGTTGTTGGTTTAGCAGCAAATTTCAGTATGTCATAGGCTACTTCAGGGACATTTTCCACAAATTGATTCAGCATTTTGAAGTCGCTTACAAGGCAGATCAGCGCTTTCGAATCCGATCTTTTTTTCAGCGCATAGACCTTCTCCACCGCTAGTTCATTGGTAGCATCACAGCCAATACCCCAAACCGTGTCGGTTGGGTGTAAGATCAAACCTCCCCGTTTCAAGGTTGCTAATGCCTGCTCAATTTCAGCCTTCATAGGTGGTAATTGTTTGTTTGTATTTCATCGATCTCGAAAAATCCGTCCACAAGACGGTGATCAATAAATACCATTTTTTTGGCTTCAGCAAAAATACTAAAGCGAGGTATAGTTTGATGAATATATATTTTAGATATCCGTAATTCTTCTTTATCACATGAAGGTAACTAAGGTAGGCCTCCTTATTGATCTCTTTCGATTTTCCAATACTAACTCCCTGGACGTGCAGTATTTTTGCGGCCGGAACCAACACCGTCGTAAAACCCGCATTTTTCAGACGCTGGCAAATATCCATTTCTTCAAAGTAGAGAAAAATGTTTGTATCAAATCCTCCTACTTTTTCAAAGGCATCCCTTCGGAAAAACATAAAAGCACCATTCACCCAGTCCACATTGATGGGATGTACGTATTCCTCTTTCCGACGGGGATATTTTTTAGGGTTGGTAGATTCGAGAAACCCCCTTCCTAATAGTAGCCTTCTAAAGCCTTTATTATGGTCGAAAGAGGGTACGAATTGATGGTCGTCATCGAAATTCTGAGCGGTCGATACACCTACCGTGGGGTGCTGGTCCATGTAATTTTTCAGAATGGATAAAGCATCATTCAATAAAAATGCATCGTTGTTCAAAAACAAAAGATAGGAGGCTTTTGCATAAGGTACTCCCAGCATATTTCCTCCTCCAAACCCTGTATTCAAGTCACTGCGGTGCAGGGTGTAGTTTTTTTTCTTAGGAAATTCTCGCGCCAACAATTGGTATTCGGTATTTTGAGAAGCGTTATCGACAACGATCACTTGAAAATTGACTGAATGGGTCGTGTGCTGTTCCAGCGCGTCCAGGCACTTCAGTGTATATTCTGAGGTATTATAGTTCACGATAATTACAGCAACATCGTACATAAGCCTATTTTAGGAGACTGCGATAGACCTCCACATATTTTTTTGCGGTCTCGTCCCAACTGAAACTTTGAGCCCTTTCAACATACCAGTTATCATAAAAGGATTGGTCTGCCTTGTATTTCTCCATCCCCGACCGAACTACATGAGCCATGTATTGAGGCTCGTAATGATCCCAGTAAAAACTATGTTCACCTCCAATTTCGGGCAAGGATGTATTATTGGATATAAATACCGGCTTCCCGAATCGCATGGCTTCTATGGGTGGAATACCAAACCCTTCACGCAGAGATGGGAATACAAAGGCTTCACAATTTTGGAGATAGTATTGTTTTTGCAAATCCTCAATTTTACCCACGGTTTGTACTCGCTGCTGCAAGCCCAGTTGTTCGACCTGCAACATGAATTCCTGGAAATAGGAAGAACTTTTATTTCCGGCAAGTAACAGGTGATATTCGGGAAGAAAGTTGAGCATTTGCAACAAGGACATGAAATTTTTACGCTCACTGAAATCCCCTATGGAAAATAAATAGGGTTTATGGGGGAAGAGTTCGGGATGGTAGTTTTCCGGCAAAATAATATTCGTGATGGTATTTCCATTGTGGATGACGTATTCGGGTACATCAGGAACTTCGAAGTGTGCGTGCGTGTCTTGTTTTGCGAAATCGCTGATATAGACTATGGCATTGGATCGTTTCAGTTTGGCATTGAATTTATCTTTTAGTTTTGCTTGAATACCCGGGGAGCCTTCAGTTACAAAGTGAATGTCATGTATGGTAAGCAGATAGGGAATGTTGAAGAAGGGTTCGATCTTGATATTCTGGTTCAGGCAATGCCAGAGGTCGTACTTTTTCTTAATTCTGAATGGCTTGTGCCTTGTGATGGAACGATATTTATGGTATTTAAATCGATCTCCGAATTCATTCTTCCAGACATTAGGTCGCTTCGCATTGATTGTGACCTGCATGTCGTTAGTCTCTATTTTAGACAAGGCTTTTATTAGATGGTAGTTGAACTGTCCAAAACCGGTGTACTTGTTCTTTAAGTTATGTGATTCCAAAAATACCTGCTTCATATCATTGGATCTTTCGGTATAACAACCACAAATTCACGTAACGTTTAAACACAGAGAACGCATTGATGTACGCCAGGATGAACCCTTCCTTACCATCCAGAATCCCGAGACGCAGCAGGTACTGGTGCCAAAAACGATATAAAGGACGGAACAGGAAATGGAACAGATTGGGCCGTTTCCTTTTTTCATACATCATTCGCGCCTGCAATGCGCTGTATCGATGTAGTTTCGCCGTATAATCGTCAAAACTCTTATATGTATGGTGCGGTAATCGAGTTTTTAGCTTAGCCGTGGTTCCAGATACCATTAAAGTTTCATGTACAAGATTTCCATTGTACCTTCCATGTTCCTTGTGAAAGAGACGAATGACCCAGTCGGTTTGAAATCCACTGTATTTTATTCGTTTTCCCATAAAATACAGCTCTCTTTTCACGGCATAGGCCATTGCCTTTGGATCTTGTAAGGTAGCAAGGATTTCTTCTCCCATTTCCCGGGAAATTTCTTCGTCGGGGTCGAAAAAGACCAACCATTCAGAACTGGCCTGAGAGATCGCAAAATTCTTCTGGTCGCTAAAATTGTCAAATTCACGTTGCACGACAGTTACCTTGTCAAACTTGGACGCAA
Organism: Flavobacteriaceae bacterium; assembly: GCA_013043825.1. GTDB lineage: Bacteria > Bacteroidota > Bacteroidia > Flavobacteriales > Flavobacteriaceae > Aureisphaera. The sequence goes on along the minus strand of JABDNM010000145.1, from coordinate 29,172 downwards.
TGGCAACCGTATCGTCTTCACTGAAGGAATCCACGATGATGATTTCATCGACGAACCATAGGCTTTTGATGAACTGTTCAAGGTGCTCGGCTTCATTGAGGGTTATAGCCAGGGCACTAATTTTGTTAGATTGTTCCAATGGAATCGTTCAGTTTGGGTAAAAGTAATAATTTTACAAGGATTAATTCCGAAAAGCCAAGTGCCAAAGCTGCCCATATTAATGTATCACAAGGTATCACCCAATCATAGTGAGGGCCTTACCATATCTGCTGAAAAGCTAGAAGATCAGTTTCGCTTTTTAAGTTCGAATGGCTATCGAAGCCATCATTTATCTCAATTAATGGATCTGGAAGAATTACCCGCCGGCAGGCATGTGGTAATTACCTTCGACGATGGGTATGTGAGTCAGTTGGAGTACGCAGTACCACTCCTGAAGAAATACCGATTAAAGGCCACTTTCTTTATTCCTTTGAATTTTGTAGGTAAAGAAGACTCGTGGAATAAAGTACGGAAACCTATTATGAACGCTGCATCCCTGCGATCGTTGGATCCTGCCATGATCGAGTTAGCGTATCATAGCTATTCTCATCAAAAATTTGACGAAATGAAGCTTGAGCAGATCGATACCGATACGAATAAGGCGTTTCAGGTGGCTTCAGAGCTGGCGTTACCACTTGGACCTTTCCTAGCCTATCCGTATGGAAAATATCCACGGAAGAAGCCTGAAAAAGCTCAATTTACTCGATTATTGCAAAGTAAGGGCTTTACCTACGGTCTGCGAATTGGGAACCGCCTCAACCGCTTTCCGTTTAAAAACAAGTTCGAGCTTCAGCGATTGGATATCAAGGGAGAATATTCGATGGCTAAATTCCGAAGGAAGATCAAGTATGGAAAGTTAATTTGAACGACAATTTTCAGATGGTGATCGAAGAGGGATTGATCATATTCAATACCCATCAACGCATCCCTCGGTTAAGCAGTATCAATTTCACATAGCGTGAAAATACACCATAGGCATTGGTAGCTGCTACAACCAATCCGGGAATTCCGTCTCTGAATCCACCCCGAAGAATATATGAACTGAAGAATCGATACCCTGGTTTGAAAAACATGACGAGCAAGCTCGCTTTCTTACCCTTCTCTTGCAGCTGCTCCGCCTGAAACCAAGCATATTTTTCCTTTTTATTGATATAGTGTTCCAGCCCCTTGTAGGTAAAATGTAAAACAGGGTGCTTTAGTTTTCCAATGCTTCCTTCGCAGTGTAATTTCTCATGAACCAGTCCGGTATAATGCGCTCCCGAACGTTTTACAAGTCGGAGGACATCATTACTATGATGGTATAAAAACCGGTTCATATAAAAATGTGGAAAGTTTAACTTATAACCTCCGTGTCTTCCAGATTCTATAGCGTTCAATATTTCTACCTGGAGCGGGTAGGTAATACGTTCGTCTGCGTCCAGAAATAGTACCCATTCCCCGGTTGCATGCTGCAATCCAAAATTCTTATGGCCCGAAAAGTTGTCGAATTCGCGTTCCAGGAATTGTGTGGCATATCTTCTTGCGATCTCTTTGGTCTTATCGGTGCTGAAAGAATCTACTACGATGATTTCATCGGCAAATCGCACCGATCGCAATGCAGCTTCTATGTATGCTTCTTCGTTGAACGTAGGTATGATGACCGATAATCTTGCCATGCTGCAAACTTACTAATTGTAGATTAGATATAACCGGTTAGATGAATTCCAGCATCCCTTTGAAGCTTCATTTTACCAAAAAAGAGGTGTACCTTTGCGCCAATAATCATTAGTTATGGATAGTCTGGGAATATCGGTGGTTGTTAGCACGTATAATAAGGAGGATTGGCTCCGAAAAGTACTGGAAGGCTATAAGTACCAAACTTATAACAACTACGAAGTGATCGTAGCCGATGATGGTTCGCGAGACACCACACGCTCACTCATCGAATCGTTTCAAAATGATTATCCCGTACCCTTGCGGCATATCTGGCATAAGGACGATGGTTATCGGCGACAACAAATATTGAATGTGGCCATCACCGAAGCGGCCAAACCCTATATTCTATTTACCGACGGCGATTGTATCCCGCGAAAAGATTTTATTGAAACCCATGCGAAGTTTGCCGAAGAAGGATACTTCCTTTCGGGAGGATATTGTAAACTACCTATGAAGACCAGTGAAGTGATTGAGGCAGATGACATCCGCACCGAACGCTGTTTCGATGTGAAGTGGTTAAAAACCCAGGATAAATTAAAGGGCACACAAGCCTTAAAATTGAATAGCGGCCCAGTGGTTTCCAGTTTGCTCGATCTGTTAACACCCACTAATGCAAGTTTTAATAATTGTAATTCTTCCGCATGGAAGGAAGATCTTATTGCTATCAACGGTTATGATGAGCGCATGCAATATGGGGGACCGGACCGGGAATTGGGAGAGCGTCTCGAAAATTTTGGGTTGAAGCCGAAACAAATACGGCATCAGGCCATCGTTTTGCACCTGGACCATGCCCGTGGATACAAGACCACGGAGTCATTGGAACGAAATTTGGAGATTCGGAAAGAGGTTAGGGATAAAAAGAAAAAATGGACAGAACACGGGATCGTCAAAGGTCCAAAAGAGCAAAATGTTCAATAATCAATGCTCATTTTTTTTGGAGTAGACTCCAATCTTCCAATAGGTGCTCTCTTTTTTTGTTGTTACTGTGGTGAATGCTAATTCCTTCAATTGCTCGCTCTCTGTAAAATACTCCCAGCATCCAACTCCTTCCCGAAAAATGGAAGCAATTACTATTCCCTGTTCATTGAGATGATCAAGCATTAGGTTGAGTACCCGTTTTTTCTCTGAATCTGGGATGTAGTAGAACACTTCGTTGAAAACGATCACGTCGAATTGTCGGCTTGGCTTGAATTTAATTGCATCCATGGCAACAAATTCAGCTTTCGCAAAGTTTTCTTCCTTGGCCTTCTCAATCGATACTTTAGAAAAATCAACTCCCAGGAAGTACTCAAAATTGTAATCACCAATATGTCTGTTCAATACCCCGTCACCACAACCAATGTCCAGGATGGAAGGGTTGGCTGGAGCATAATGTTTCATGAAATCCAGAATTTGATGATATCGTTTGGCTTCCAGATCACTCTTTAAGCTCTCCCAGCGACCGCTCTTGTACTGCTTGTTCCAGCGTCTTTTTCTGCGCCAATGATGAAACCTATCCCATAAATTCATGATTCAACCTTTTTAAAGTGATGCTCTAAAAAGGGCGCTAATCTCTTCAGAATTAATTCGGGAGTGAGTTGTTGGTACATGGTTTCCGGATCATTCTCGATCGCCTTTCGCTCTTCTCGCGAATATCCTTCAAATAGTTCCGGCCGTTCTTCTTTCAAATGAATGGAATCATGCAAACTTCCATCTTCGAAACTATTCCAGTGTGATTTTTCAATGAAGGGAGAATAGATGGTAAAAGTTGGTCTGTCCAATGCCTTGGCGATATGGACGCTACCTCCTTCATTCGCCACGAGTAAGTCACATTGATTCATCAAGGTGATGAACCCGCGAATCGAATCTTCATAAATATCCAGGTGAATATCTTTCTTGTATTGGCATAGTGCATAAATTTTTTCTGCCTCTGCTCGCTGGTTAGGTGCATAATTGAATAGCAGCGATGCATCATAGCTCGAAGCAATGAAGTCCACAATTTCCGCGATGTATTCAATGGGCAGGGATTTCGAAGCATTGCTTCCAAGAATTCCCAGCATGATCACGGGCCGTTTAAGATGATCGATCCGGTGGTAATTTTTTTCCTCCTTGGTAAGGTATAGCCTGTATTTTGGATCCGCACTTGGTAATCCGAAGACACTATCCAGCATATGAACACGATCCTCCAGAGCTTTTCCACAATTCATGGTGCTCTTTTCAACGTAGCTCACCGCAGAGGTGTAATATGGTAGTTTTAATTTTTTATTGGCTCGTTTAAAACCCACCCGCTTTGAAGCCCCCGAAAACAAACACATCATTCGGCTTTGAAATTTCGCATAGGGATCGAGAATGATATCGTATTTTTCTCTGCGTATTTGCCTGATCGTTTTCCACAACACCGAGAGTTTTTTGAGCTCTTTATCATTGGCTTCGATCACTCGATCGATGTTCGGATTGTGTAGGAGAACACCGGATGTATAATCGTAAACGAAATAGGTGATATGGCTGTTTGGGAAGATGGTTTTCAGGTTATTCGCAAGGATTGAAGCAATGAGCACATCGCCAATTCTTTTATTTTGTATGACCAGAATTTTCTCCATAAAGTTTACCTTCGCAAGGTATCTTTTTTTGAAATGAATTAAAATTTAAAATGAAGGAATCCCTTATCGTTCATCCCAATTATTCAGACCGAAGCCTGCGGTTCAGGGATGTGATCCATCGCTTTGATGAGGTAGGGGAAATATTGATGGACGGGGAGCGTAATATTTTAAAAAAAGTACAGATCGCAGATTCTTTCTTTGTGGTGAAGAAGTTCAGGACGCCTTTCGTGATCCAGGGATTGGTTTATCAATTCCTTCGGAAAAGCAAGGCGAAGAGGTCTTATCAATATGCTAAAAAACTGTTGGAGTTGGATATTAAAACCCCGGCGCCAGTGGCCTATGCCGAACGGACTTCTTTCGGTTTGAAGGATAGCTATTACATCAGTGAGTTTGTGGATTACGACTTCGATTTCCGCGTACTGAATCACAATCCCTTGTGGCCGGATCGTAACAACATCCTAAAACAATTCGCAACTTTTACTTTTGAAATGCATGAAAAAGGAGTACAATTCCTAGATCATTCTCCAGGGAATACCTTGATTATTTCTCATGGCAACGGTGAATACGATTTTTACTTAATCGACCTGAATCGTATGCAGTTCAGGGATCTCGACTTTGAATCTCGCATGTATAATTTCCGAAGGCTATGGTTATCCAAGACCATGATCAACGTAATGGCTCCAGTCTACGCCGAATTGTACGGAAAGTCTTCCGAAGAAACTCATCGGCTGATGACTAAATATAGCAGGCAGTTTCAAAAGAAAGTGAATTCTAAAAAGCTGAGGAAACGACGAAATTCAAGCTAGTTTATACGGCAACATTGTATTCTCTTAGTGCGTCGTTCAAAGAGGTTTTTTTATTGGTGCTCTCCTTGCGTTTACCTATGATTAGTGCGCACGGCACATTATACGTCCCAGCGGGAAAATCCTTGGCGTAGCTGCCGGGAATCACGACAGATCGAGCAGGAACAACCCCTTTTGTCTCAACAGGCGCATCACCGGTAACATCGATGATCTTGGTTGAGGCGGTCAAAACTACGTTCGCACCCAGCACAGCTTCACGTTCCACCCGAACGCCTTCTACGACGATGCAGCGGGAACCAATAAAGGCATTGTCTTCTATGATCACAGGCGCTGCCTGCAAGGGTTCCAACACACCCCCAATACCAACTCCTCCGCTCAAGTGTACGTTCTTACCAATTTGTGCACAGCTGCCCACTGTGGCCCAGGTATCGACCATGGTTCCTTCATCTACATAGGCCCCTATATTGACATAACTGGGCATTAGGATCACTCCTTTGGAAATGTATGCACCATGACGCGCTACGGCATGAGGTACTACACGAATACCCTTTGCTTCATATCCCCTCTTGAGTGGTATCTTGTCATGGTATTCGAAAATACCGACTTCAGAGGTTTCCATTTTCTGAATGGGAAAGTAGAGCACGACAGCTTTTTTTACCCACTCGTTCACCTGCCAGCCGTTCTCGCTCGGCAGAGCGCAACGGAGCGTTCCTTCATCGCACAATCGTACTACTTCTCGAATTGCCTCTATGGTACCACTTTCTTGTAAAAGGGAACGATCTTCCCAGGCTTTTTCTATGACTTGTTGGAGTTCTTTCATGGTTTTAGTACACTATCTTCTAACTGCGAGCTTCCAGCTTTGCTCTTGCCGCACAAAGATAGCTTTAGAATTCAAAATCACCATACATTTTAGTATAGTATAAAACAATGCCGTATTTTTGCCGCGAATATGGCGAGAATTCTGGCTTTAGATTATGGTGTTAAGCGTACTGGGATCGCCGCGACAGATGAATTACAATTAATCGCATCTGGGCTGACTACTGTTGAGACCTCAGAACTTTTCCCCTTCTTAGAAGATTACCTGGCGAATGAAAAAGTAGAGCTGGTGTTGGTGGGTGAGCCAAGACAACGCGATGGAAGTCATTCGGCGGTTGAGGAAGAGATCCAACAGTTTCTGGTGAAATTAACAGCTGCATTTCCGAAACTACCCATTGAGCGGGTGGATGAACGATTTACCAGTAAAATGGCGTTTCAGACAATGATAGACAGTGGCTTAAAGAAGAAGCAAAGACAGAATAAGGCGTTGATCGATGAGATAAGCGCGACCATACTGTTGCAGTCGTATTTACAATTTAATAACTAGGAATATTCAACAATAATTAGAATGATTCTCCCCATTTTAGCATATGGTGACCCCATTTTGAGAAAGAAGACTAAGGAGATTTCCAAGGACTATCCCAAATTGGATGAACTAATCGAAAACATGTTCGAAACCATGTACGCCGCCTATGGTATTGGTCTGGCTGCACCTCAAATTGGATTGCCGGTTCGAATGTTCATGGTAGACGCGGCACCCTTTGAGGATGATGATGATATTTCGGAAGAAGAACGTGATTTCCTGAAGAATTTTAAACGAGTTTTTATCAACCCCAAGATCGTAGAAGAAACTGGAAACGAGTGGGCCTTCAATGAAGGATGTTTGAGTATACCGGATGTGCGGGAAGATGTATTTCGAAAAGATACGATCACCATTGAATACCTGGATGAAAACTTCAATAAAAAAAGAGAGACGGTCGATGGGATTGCAGCCCGTATCATTCAGCATGAATACGATCACGTGGAAGGCATTTTGTTTACAGACAGACTTTCCCCATTGAAAAAACGCTTGATCAAGGGTAAGCTTGCAAATATTTCGAAGGGTAAGATAAAAGTGGATTACCGCATGCGTTTCCCCAATGCCAAAAAGAAACGTTAATGCTGTTGGAAGTTTAAATGGAAGCCCACATCTTTGCCTCTTGAAATTTATTCGATCTAAAATTAGCTATGAGCCTCGAAAAAATATTATCCATATCCGGTAAGCCCGGACTTTACCAATTAAAAGCACAAACCAGAACAGGTCTACTGGCCGAGTCTTTGGTCGATGGAAAAAAGATCTCGATCAGTACCCGGCAGAACGTGAGTTTGCTTTCGGAGATCGCTATCTATACTCTCACCGAGGAGGTGCCGCTGCGGGAAGTTTTCTCGAAGATTGCCGAGAAGGAGAATGGGGGAGAGGCCATAAGCCACAAGTCTTCCAAGGACGAGTTGGAAGAATACTTTTTCAATGTGCTGCCCGATTACGATGAGGATCGGGTCTATGCCAGTGATATCAAGAAGGTGGTCCAATGGTACAATTTATTGACTAAAAACGGTATCAATGACTTTACTGAAGAGAGCGATGATGAAGATTCGGAAGAGTAAGCTTCTTAATAACTTTCCAATAAAAAGAACGCTTAAATCCCTTCAAACGAAGGGATTTTTTTAGTTTTAAACGTATGAATTCAAGAGCCGATCAACTCAAAGCGTACGACCGCTTATTAACGATCATGGACGAGCTAAGAGAGCAATGCCCGTGGGATAGAAAACAGACTATGCAGACATTGCGCCATCTCACTATTGAGGAGACCTACGAATTGGGCGATGCCATTCTGGAAAATGAACTTGACGAAGTAAAAAAAGAACTGGGTGATCTCTTGTTACACATTATATTTTATGCGAAAATAGGGAGTGAAACCGGTGCGTTCGATATGGCCGACGTGGCCAATGATATCTGTGAGAAACTTATCGCTCGTCACCCTCACATCTATGGTGATATAGAAGTAGCCAATGAGGAAGAAGTAAAACAAAATTGGGAAAAACTAAAGCTAAAGGAGGGAAAGAAAAGCGTACTCGAGGGAGTTCCACAATCGTTGCCGGCAATGGTAAAAGCGAATCGCATTCAGGATAAGGTGGCCGGTGTTGGTTTCGATTGGGAGGAGCCCTACCAGGTTTTTGAAAAGTTGAAAGAAGAATTAGATGAGCTGCAGCACGAGGTTTCGGAAAATAACGCGGAACGTATTGAACAGGAATTTGGTGACGTCTTATTCTCCATGATCAATTACGCTCGATTTCTGAAACTGGATCCCGAAAGTGCACTTGAACGAACCAACAAAAAATTCATCAAGCGTTTCCAATACCTGGAAAACAAGTCCAAGGAGCTTGGAAAATCTTTGAAAGACATGACTCTTACCGAAATGGATATCTACTGGAATGAAGCGAAGCTCAAGTGAAGTCTCAATGTAGACTTATCATTGATCGTTGTTGGTTCGGAGAGTGATAAGGCGATCGTTGACGATAAGCTCCGAAAAACCCAGGGTTTCTTTGATCCAATGCAAACTTTTTTCAGAATAAAACACCACATGCGTTGGGTCATCTTTGTAGTACCAGGACTCGAATTCACTTGGGTGGGGTACTAGTTCTGTCATGCAATAGAGTGATCCTCCGGGTTTTAGCATTTTAAGCATCAACTTGAATTCCTTCAATGGTTCATGAAAATGTTCAATTACTTCACAACAAACAATGAAATCGTACATTCCGTCCAGGACCTTTTTGTCCCGATGAAAGAATGGATCCCATAAGACCATTCGATACCCTTCATCTTCTAGGAGTTGAGCAATTACCGGACCAGTGCCAGCACCAAAATCAAGGCCTGTACTTCCTTTAGTTACTTCCTTACAAACAGCTTCGACGATAGGCATTACAAACTGTTGATATCGGGGATCACCTGGGTCATTATTATGTAACAGGTACCGTTGGCGTTCCTCTTCCGAAGAAAGAAAGTAGGCAGCATCTCGAAAAAATATGCTACACGAATTGCACGAGAGGAATTGAGAAGATCGATCAATAGGTTGTGATCGAGAATTGAAGCACAGTGGGCACTTCATATCACTGTTGTTTGCGAAGGCTACGGATCTTTTTGAGTTTGGATTTCCAGACATTCAATTGCTCTTTGTGTTTGGCAATGTTGTCATGAACTTCCCGCACCAAAGGATTATCATCTTTGGCATATTGAAAGAATCCCAGATTATTTTCCAATTGTCTAATTTCACTCTGGGTCTCTGTGATTCGTTTACTGATGAAAAACTCTTCATTTTGTAACTTCCGGATGTCTTCCTGAGACGCCAGATTGCTCAATTTATTTTCGAAACGAATCATTTCCGCCTCCTTTTTGTCCAGTTTCAGCTTCCCGAACAATTCATCCAATACCTTATTGAACTTTCGTTCAATGTTACGCTTGTTATACGGAACTCGCCCAATACCTTTCCACTCGGTGATCTTGGCTTTAATCGTCTCGACATCGGCTTTGGGGTCGTTGGTCAGCTCCAGGCTACTCATATTTTCCAAAAGGGCTTGCTTTGCTTCAAAGTGAGCCATTTCCTCCTTATTGGCCTCATTTCTTTCAGCATGCACGCGATCGAAATAATGGTTACAGGCGTCCTTGAATTTCTTCCAGATCTTGTCGCTTTCCTTCCGCGGCACATGACCGATCGATTTCCAATCGCTCTGGATCTTTTTCATCAGTGGAGTAACCACTTCGAAGTCTTCGCTGTCCTTGTTTTCTTCCGCGATCTTTATAAGTTCCAATTTCTTTTCCAGATTTGCGTATTGCGCCTTTTTCTGATCTTTATAAAATCCGTTCTTGGCTTTATTGAAGTTGCGTGTGGACTCCTTGAAGCTGTTCCATATTTCCTTTGCCTTATTCCTGGGAACTTTTCCAGCTTCGAAATAGGCATCTCTTAATTTCTGGACTTCTTTAATCGCATTTTGCCATGCTTTATGGCTTGCTGCAGTACCTTCGGCTACCTTAGTTATCTGCTGAACCAATTCCTGCTTTTTTATATAGTTCTCTTCAAAATGTTTTTCCTGGTCCTTGAGATACTCTTGTCGTTTGTCGTGGATCACCCGAGTAGCCGTGCTGAATTTATCCCAAACTTCATCCCGGTATTCCTTGGCAACAGGTCCCACGTCTTCCTTCCACATTTTATGAAGCATCTGTAATTCACGAAATGCTTTACCAACATCTTCTTGCTGCGCCAGTTCCTCTGCCCGTGCAATGAGTTTTAACTTTTGATCCAGATTATGTTTAAAATCCAGATCACGAAATTCCCGGTTGAGATGAAGGAAATCATAAAAATTTTCAACGTGATGGCGATATGTGTTCCAAATGGTATTGTACTTATCCCTAGGAATGGCTCCAGCAGTATGCCAGCGCTCTTGTATATCCTTGAAGTGCTTATAGGTTGTATTGATATTCTCTTCAGCATTCAGAAGACCCTTTAGCTCTTCGATAAGGGCTTCACGGGTGCGATAATTTTCCTGAAGGTCTCGTTTTAAATTTTGATAATACTGATTTCGTTTTTCCTTGTAATCAAAATAAATCGAGTTGAATTGTTTTTTGAGAGGCGTGGTATAATGGAAATCGATGATGTTCCCACCACCGGCAAGAAACTCCTCCTTTTTGTGTTCTACTTCTTCATCGAATTTAGCATTGAATTCGGTCTTGATCTCTTCTACATCTGCCTTGATACTTTGAATGGGACCGTCCTTTAACAAGGCGCGGAATTCGGCAATAAGCTCTTGCTTAGAAAGAACGTGGTAGTCTTTTTCTTCTTTCTCTTCGACATGTTCTTCATCCTCGTCGTCTGACGAACTTACTTCGTCATCATCATCATTTTCTGAAGCCACTTCCTCCCCGGTTTGCTCAGTATCTCCTTCCTCTGTCTCGGCGGTTACTTCTTCTGAGGCAGGAGATTCCTCTTTTTGCTCAACAGGCTCCTTATCACCCTTCTCATCGTCTGTTTTGACAGTTTCTTTTGCTGCTTCTTCGGTGTCAACTTCGGCTGCTTCAACCTCGGAAGATTCAGGTGTTGCTGGCTTTTTGTCTTTTTCTTTATCAAGTTCTTCGTCGGACATATATTTCAATGTTAGAGTTCGCAGTGCTAGGAACCTTAAAGATACTAACAACTGGGCACATGGCAAAGGGATGGATTGGTTAAAAGAGGTCCGTTCCGAATTAGGAACGCCAGATCTTCCAAGCCTTTTTGGCCTGAAATTCGAGCATTTTAAGTCCGTTGCTCACACGGGCACCCTTTGCAAACCCACGTTTCAAAAATTCGGTTTCGCGGGGATTATAAATAAGATCGAAAAGCACGTGTTTGTTGGTAAGGTAGTGATACGGAATATCGGGACATTCCTCCACATCTGGAAAAGTTCCTACCGGAGTACAATTAACAATTAAGCAGTGATTTGCAATGGTTTCACGGGTGATTTCATCATAGGAAATGGCGTCCTGCGAAGCAGTTCTGGAAACCATTTTATAGTCGAAATTCATGGCTTCCAGGACATATCGTATGGCCTTGGAAGCGCCTCCGGTACCTAGAACCAGTGCCGTCTTCTCTTCCATGGGCAGGTAGTTAGCCAGTGCCCTGGCAAAACCATAATGATCGGTATTATATCCCGCCAAACGACCGTCTTTTAAGATCTTGATGGTGTTTACGGCACCTATTTTCTGTGCTTCTTTGTCTATTCGATCCAGCAAAGGCATGACCGATTCCTTGTACGGAATCGTGATATTCAGCCCTTTCAACCCTTTATTGGTTTTAATTACGTTGTGAAGCTCTTCAATGTTTTGAAGACTGAAATTGTCGTAGGTGTCCTTGCGTTTTTCCTGCTCGAATTTAGCGGTGAAAAACGTCTTGGAGAAAGAATAGGCAAGGTTTTTGCCAACGAGACCGTACTTAGCCATGACTTGGGGAATTCCTTTTTTGATACACTTCTAAACTGACAACCAGTAAGATGCCTACAATAATAAAAAAAATAGCCAGAAAGGTGTCGAAAGAAAATTCTGATGGGAAAAAGCGCTGGTATCCAACGATCACTTCCTTGCCATTGGCGTCGAGTAGTACATTTCCGGATTGATCCAAATCGAATTCTTCATTTTTCCAGGGCCAGACAACCCCCAGCGAACCCGTTATGAATCCAATGATCACGGCAAAGGTGGCTTTCTTGTAACGCTTTAGCAAGTACCCAAGGAAATGCGATAGGGTCACAAGACCTGCCAAAGAACCAAGCGAAAAGATGACCAGCACTTTTAAAAGATCGATTCTAGATTGATCCTGAACAAAGTCAAAATCGCCTTTAAACACATCAAAAATAGTATCATAGAGGGCATTGACAGAATCGACCAAAAGGAGTACATAATTGCCTAAAAGTATAAGAATAAACGATCCGGAGAGCCCGGGTAGCGTCATGCCGCTTACGCCTATCATGCCGCAGAAAAAAACAAACAGGAGGTGATCGTTCTGCTTGGCGGGCTCTAAGAAGCTAATACCTACACCAACTACGATTCCCAGGAATAGATAAGCCATATACGTACGATTCCAGGTTCCGAAGTCCTTGGCAACATAATAAATAGATCCAATGATCATTCCGAAGAAAGCACTCCAAACGTACAGCTCATAATGTTCCAGGAAAAAATCCAGCAGCTTGGAAACGCTGAAATAACTAATTATCATCCCCAGGATCAATAGTCCCAGGAACCTTGCGTTGATATAGGCCCAAAAACTCCTGTAGCGCCCGTTTATAAACAACTTGAAAGCCTTGCCATTGATCTTTTGCAACGAATAGATAAACTCTTCGTAAAAACCAGCGACAAAGGCTACCATTCCACCAGAAACTCCGGGTACTTTATTGGCAGCGCCCATAGCCAATCCTTTTAGGACCAGCCATACCCGATCGGAAAAGGTACGGGTAGGATTCATTTAAGTGGTCTTTTTTTGGGTGGCCAATCGCTCCAGTAGAAAAATGGTAAGAAAGCCTATGATCAAAAATACGAGGGCATAAACTAGTTGTGCATCCCCATCGTAGCTTCCGGGAAGGATACTTCGCTCCAGGAACGGGACTTCCTCTCCATCATGATTGGTTCGATATTTAAGCACTTCTTTCCAGGGCCATATCTTGTTGAGTGCGCCAATCATAAAACCAGTGAGCACGGCCAGGATGGTATTTTTATGATGTTTGAACATCCAGTTCAACACACGTGAAAATGCTTTTAGACCTAAGACAGCACCCAAGGCAAACACCAATAGCTTTATCGCGGCTTCAGAAAATAATGACCAGTTTCCGCCGGAAATACCTTCCACAAAGTTGGATATAGTGCCTATTACGGCTTCGTATGCCCCCAGAAGGAGTAAAATAAAGGCTCCCGATATTCCGGGTAATATCATTGCGATGATGGCGATAAAACCTGCAAAAAACAAGAACCAGGTGCTCTCCGGGGACCCAATTGGTTCGGCAATTGTAATGAGATAAGATAGACCTGCAGCAATGAAGATAGCCACCCACACCTTTCCGTTCCACCGGGTAATTTGACGTGCTACGTAGATAATGCTTGCGATGATCAATCCGAAGAAAAAAGACCAAACCAAGATAGGATGGTCATTTAAAAGCCAGGTGATCAATTTGGCAAGCGATAAAATGCTAATAAGGATACCCGTAAGGAGAACGAGTAAAAAGCCCAGATTGTATTGTTTCCAGGCCTCCGAAAAACCTTGTTTTTTCCACCGTTTAAAGAAGCCAAGATCTAGTTTATGAATGGTTTCTATGAGTTCTTCGTAGATGCCCGAAATGAAGGCGATAGTTCCGCCGGAAACCCCTGGTACCACATCGGCCGCACCCATTGCGATCCCTTTGAAAGCTAAAATAAGATACTGGAGAACCGAGCGCGGATGCATAGATTAGGCTACTTTTATTGAGCCCTAAAAATACACAAATTATACGGACGGCTTCTTGTGATTATTAATTAATTGCTGCACTCGTTGTTTCCTAAAAATCTTCGGAAAAAGTTCTTCGATGATCATGGAAAATTCCTCGTCCAGGCTCAATGCGTTCTTGAGGTGAAATTCGGCTTTGTTGTCCTCCAGCAGTTTATAGTAAAGTCCTGCCAATCGATATTCGATCTCTGGATTCTCCGGGTAAAACTCTGCAGCCTGTAGCATATTGTTGATTCCAGCATCGTATTCTCCTAGCTCGATGAGAATATCGCATCGGGAAATCCAGGTTTCCATTTCATAATTACCCAATTCGATGCTTCTTCTGAAGCCATGTTCGGCCTCTTCAAACATCTTCAAACTCTTATTGATCTTTGCATATCGTTTCCAGTAGAGCACATTTTCGGTGTCGATATTCAATGCCTTCTCTATATAATACAGGGCCTTTTGAAAATTCTTTTTTCGGTAGTAGAAATCGGTGATAGCGATCCATCCCTTGTCCAGCAGCGCATCTTCTTCTACACACTTGTTGTAGAATTGAAGAGCCAATTCGTTGTTCTTGAGTTTTTCGTAACATTTACCAATTCGTAATAATGCAAAAGAAGTAGGGTCATCAAGGCCTAGCGTGATCGTATAACTTTCGATTGCCAGCTTATATTCTTTCAATTTCTCAAGTACCTTCCCTTTTTCAAGATAGGCACCAATGAATCGATCATCACTAATGATCGCAAAATCGAAGGCCGTCAGTGCTTTCTTAAATTCCTTCAAGGCGGTATATTGCTTACCAACCTGGTGCCAAGCTACCTCGCTGTACGGGTTTTTATTTAAAAAGTCGTTGAGATAATCTATAGCGGCATCATGCTGCTTCAGGTAGTCGAAGCAGTAAATGATGTTATAGAGGGCCGAATAGTCGTCCTCGTCCTGTTCGAGGCATTTCATGAAAAAGTACTTGGCATTCTCAAAGTCCTCCATAAACAGATACTCCATTCCTATAAGCGCGAGTACGTCGGCTTCGTCGGCAGTAATTTGAAGTGCTTTTTCTAGTAAGTTGATCGCTTGTTTGTGATCGTCTCTTCGGGAAAAGATATTCGCCTTCTGGATGTAGATCTCTTCATTGGACTGCTCCAGAACATACAGGTCGTCCAGTAGTGCTTCGGCTTGGTCCAACTCGTTTTCGAAAATAAACATCTCCACCTGGAACAATTTTAAATTTGTTGCAGTAGGATGTTGTTCCAGGCCAAGTTTGGTTGCTTTCTTGGCGAGGGCGATCTTACCGTTTTCCAAATAATGCTGTATGATCTCCTCGAACTCTTCAGAGTCGAAGAAATAAACATCATTAGTCTTTAACATGGATTCGAAACGGGTAAGTGAAAGGTTGTTATGCTCGTTAGGGCTTAATTGCATACGCATAAATTAACTGTTTCTTCAAATTAAAGATACTAATGTAAAAAAGCATTCAAAGGTCATGCCCCTTTTGTTGTTAACAAGCTTATGAACAGGGATTTAAGTGATTTAAGTAGTTGATAAACAGGATCTTAACGCATTAATTTTTGTATGAAATTTCATCCAAAACTTGTGTCAAAATGGCGCAGCCTTGCTCAATTTCAGCCTCATTGATCGTGAGTGGAGGAGTGATTCGAACCGCCCGAGGTTCAAAAAGCAGCCAAAACAGGATGAGACCATTTTCTTTGGATTTTAGTATTACATCGGAGGCGATCTCTCTGGTTTCAAAGAGGAGGGCAAGCATGAGGCCTTTACCGCGAATCTCTTTGATAAGAGGATGGTCTAGTCTCGATCGCAGCCAATTTTCTTTTTGAATCGTTTGCTCAATGAGCCCGGATTTATTGATCTCCCTAAGGGTAGCCAGTGCTGCAGCGGCGATGACCGAATTCCCACCGAAAGTGGTAATATGGCCTAACTTCGGGTGATCCTTCAGCGTAGACATTAATGCGTTGGAGGCTGTAAACGCACCAATAGGAAGTCCGCCACCCATGCCTTTCCCCATGACAAGGATATCGGGTATGATTCCAAAATGTTCAAAACCGAATAGCTTTCCCGTGCGTCCAAAACCTGGCTGGATCTCATCGAGGATCAACAGGGCTCCGGTTTCTTTGCATTTAGCTTTGACTTTTTGTAAGTAATCGTTATTCGGAAGAATGAATCCGGCTCCTCCCTGTATGGTTTCCAGGATAACAGCCGCCGTTGAACTGTTTATTTTCGACAGATCTTGTTCTGAATTGAAACTGATAGGATGACAATCCGGTAATAGCGGGGCAAAGGGAGTTTTCCGTTCCTCGTAGCCCATGACGCTTAGTGCACCCAGGGTATTTCCATGATATGCATTATGGGCATAAAGAATCTCACTTCTTCCAGTGGCACGTCTTGCCAGCTTCATGGCTCCTTCAATGGCTTCGGTGCCGCTGTTAACAAGGTAGGTCGATTCCAGGGGATGGGGTAGTATATTGGCCAAGGTTTTACAGAGTTCCAATGCGGGGCCCTGGATGAACTCCCCGTAGACCATGACATGAGCATACTTTCCCATTTGTTCCCGTACTGCCGCTACCACTGCAGGATGGGAATGACCTAAGGGGCATGCAGAGACGCCTGCAACAAAATCGAGGTGGGCTTTGCCCTGTTTATCAAAAATATACGATCCTCTGGCGTGGGAGATCTCCATACCAAGTGGATGTGGTGTGGTTTGGGCCTGGTGTTTTAGAAAGTCATCCAACATGCCTTCAATTGTCTTTTTTTATAGGCGGTCCGTTTACTTTGGGATTCAACGAATCCTTTGGGATCGTATCGAATTTGGGATCTTCCTCCCGGTTCTGGAAATCCTTCGGACTTAATTTCGATGCTTCCGGGATGAGCAGGTCATCTTCGGGGACGTCTTCGAAAAATTCACCTTCATCCTCGGGCAAGGGAATTCCTTTTATCTTCGGAAGTATGGGTTTCGGTTTTCCTTTAAACAGGTCGCTTTTTTTGTACAATCTTTCGTCGCCACGCCAATTAAATCCTGGCAATATTCGAGAATTTTCAGGGAGTTCGGTTTCCGGATAGACCTTTCCAGGCACTTTCTTTATAAACCGCATTCCCACGATCTTCTGTTCTTCCAGGTAAAGCTGGATAGAGCTTGAATTGGTTTTGTTTATTCCCACCAACTCATTCTTATCGTTTCTGAAAAAATAGATCACCTCCGTGTTCTTCACAATATTTACCGTATCCAATTCATTGTTGGTAAATAAACCAATCAATCGTTCTCCCTTCACCTGATTGTAACCCGAGGAGTCCTTCTGAATTAAAAATGAATTATTGAATACTTTCAGCGTATCGAGTTCTTCAGTCTCTTTGTTGCTTATAAGATGAATGGTGTCGCCCGTCATCTGGTTTTCACCGCTCCAAAGCACCGGATTTCGTAAGAGTTTGGTTATTCCAAGTTTTTGATTCACGAAGATCGAATCGCACTTGCCGCTGGTTGGTTCTTCACCTTCCAAGCCCTGTTTGAACATCCTTGCCCTGTAAAATCCTTTGATGATACGATTATCTGGCTTACCGGTAACACGCAGGGTATCGGCATGGACATAGACCGAATCGGCTTCCTGTAGGGTAACTGCAACTGCTCGCTTAGTGATAAAGACAGAATCTTTCTCCCGAAACACTTCGGCATAATGTCCGCGAATGATACTTTGATTGGCCGTATCCAACACTTTAATGTTGTTGGTGGCCGAAGCAAAACTTTTATTTCGGTCGAAGTATATACTATCTCCATACAGGATACGGTTGTCATAATCCACCCTTGAATTTTTTACAAAGTATCCCGTGTCTCCTCGGGTATCATAATATCCACGTTCGCAATAGACGGTGCTTGTCTCGCTCACTATGGTCGACTCCCCATAGAGATAAGCACCCCCGGTTTCGGCATAAAAATCTAGCTGGGGTGCATTCACCGTGTACTTTGGGTTCACTATTTTTACATTGGACAGGAATTGGTATTTCTTCGATTCTGCAAAATAACGGCCTATCCTGCTGGTTAACGTACTTGCCGTGTCCCGGACAGTTCCCCCGGAGCGATAATAAGCCTGCTGCTTGATTCGATCGAAATAAAGCGTATCTGTGCGTAGGGTAGTGGCAGGTTCGGTAAGAACAACATTACCACTGGCGAAGGCAAAAGAGGTATTTCCATTGTATTCGGCATACTTGCTTCTCATTTGAACCGTATCACCCTGGTCGATGCGCACAGCACCGTATGCCTTGACAAAATTGTCCTTGAAATATACATAGGCCTGATCACACCACATTTCAACACCTTCATGAACGATATAGACCTGTCCGGCATTATCGCGGGTATAGATGACAGCATCCGGAAACTCTGGTTTTTTCTCGAAGTAACCCGACTGCACCGAAACTTTAGTGGTCTTGGTGGTATCAATAATTCGTACTTGCGCTATGGATGGTATTCCAACACATACGAGAAGAATGAATATGTAGATGATTCTTATCAAAAGTTAATACTACGAATTACTACAAAGGTAGGTTCCCAAGAAAGTATTAAAAAACTTGCTTCAGTTTATTGAGAATATAAGCGCTTGATAGGGTTGTAAGTTGATCAAATTACCATCCCTGTGCATCGAGTTCAGGTTATTTGTAAGCAGCTTATCGATCTCTATACTTTCTGGTAACCCCATACTGCTTTGCTTTTCACCGAAGTTCAAAACGACCAACATCTTCTCTTCGCCCAGGATACGCGTAAAAGCATAAATCGTAGGATGGTCTGGCTGGATCATTGAATAATCTCCATAGGTCATAACTGGATTAGCTTTCCGTAAGGCAGTTAATTTTCTGAAGTAATTCAAAACTGAACTCTCGTCAACCTCCTGAAGCTTAACGTTTATTTTCTTATAATTCTCATGAACGGGTAACCAAGGGGTTCCAGTTGTAAATCCCGCGTTTTTCGAATCGTCCCATTGCATGGGTGTACGTCCATTATCTCTGGAACTCACTCTCAAGTTTCGCATATATTCCTCAATATCACCACCCTGGTTCTGTACTTTTTTGTAACCATTGATAGCGGCGATATCCTGGTATTCCTCGATAGTCTCGAATCCAATGTTGGTCATCCCAAGTTCATCTCCATAATAGCAATAAGGGGTTCCACGCATACTTAGGATAAAGGTGTTGAGCATTTTTGAAGAAGCTTCGCGAAACTGTGGTTCATCGTTTCCAAAGCGGCTTACCAATCGTGCCTGATCATGATTGGATAGAAAGATCGAGAGCCAGCCTTTTTTGGCGAATGCACTGTCCCATCTTGAAAACACTTCCTTGAAATGCCTTAATTCATATCCATCGGGCCTAGCAATATCAACCCCTTCGAACGCATAGGCCATATTAAGTTCTTTTCTATCTTCATCGACCAGCATATGAGCGTCCTCGAAATTTCTGCCGGCACCTTCAGCTACACTCATCACGTCGTACTTGCTAAAAACTTCTTCGTGCATTTCTTTGAGGTAATCATGCAAATTACCCTGCATTGCATAATAATCGATGAAGTTCTTTTCGAACCCTTCGGGAAAAGCAGGAAAGGTCGTATCCTTTGCGGCAAATTGAAATGCGTCCAACCGAAAACCGTCCACGCCTTTTTCCGCCCAAAATTTCATGATATCGTAGACTTCCTGTCTTAATTTTGGGTTTTCCCAATTCAAGTCTGGTTGTTTTTGAGAGAAGTAATGGAGGTAGTAGGAGTTTGTAAGAGAATCATATTTCCAGGCTTCACCCTTTTCATCGAACAAGCTATAACGATAATTAGGCTTGCCTTTTTCGGCCGGCCACCAGTGGTAGTAGTTTCGATAAGGATTATCTCGGGAACTCCTGGACTGCTTAAACCACTCATGTTCGTCACTACTATGGTTCACCACAACGTCCATGATCAACTTGATCCCTCTCTCGTGCATTCCCACGAGCATGATATCGAAATCTTCCATGGTGCCAAAATCACTCATGATCCCTTTGTAATCACTTACGTCATATCCATTATCATCGTTTGGGGAAGTGTAAATAGGATTAAGCCATACAGCAGTCACTCCCAGGCTTTGAATATAGTCCAGTTTTTCAATGATGCCTTTTAAATCCCCAACACCATCTCCATTTGTATCCTTGAAACTGCGCGGGTAAATTTGATAGATGATGGCTTCTTTCCACCATTTCGCATTTTCCGGAAGCGGTTTCTTATCATTTTCTGAATTATCTGCGCATCCGGCAAAAAGCAGTATCAATACGATAGTTAAAATATTCTTCATAGGGACCTGTATTTTTAATAGCCTGTTGCTGCACAAAAAATTGCACTTTGTGGCTACCTGTGAATGGTTTGAGTTCGATCTGGACCCACCGAGACTATCTTGATGGGAATCTCCAATTCCTTTTCCAAAAAGTTGATATAGTCGTTCAATTCCTTCGGAAATTGTGACGGATCGTTCATTTTTGTGAGATCTTCTTTCCAACCTTTCATATCGGTGTAGATAGGACTCACATTTTCCGATTCGATATTGTAGGGTAAATGGTTGATCACTTCTCCTTTGTATTTGTAAGCCGTACAAATTTTGAGCACATCGAATCCACTTAGTACATCTCCCTTCATCATCATCAATTGAGTTACTCCATTGACTTCACAACTGTACTTCAGTGCAACCAGGTCAAGCCATCCACATCGTCTCGGGCGACCGGTGACAGCACCAAATTCATTCCCGATCTTCGCCATTTTTGCCCCGGTCTCATCGAAGAGTTCGGTGGGAAAAGGTCCGGATCCAACTCGTGTAGTATAGGCCTTGAAAATGCCATGTACCTCTTTGATCCTGGTAGGGGCGATCCCCAATCCGGTACAAGCTCCTGCCGCTGTGGTATTCGAAGAAGTAACGAAAGGGTAGGTGCCAAAATCGATATCCAGCAACGAACCCTGTGCTCCTTCGGCGAGAATACTTTTACCCTCCTTCAAAGCGTTCCGAAGGTACTCTTCAGAATCGATGAACTTCAGTGTTTTTAATACTTCGATGGCTTGAAAGAATTCTTTTTCCATATCATCCAGATCATACTGAATGTCCACATCGTAAAAATCGATCATCCCCTCATGCTTGTTAGCCAGGGCCCTGTATTTCTTTTTCCATCCGGCCAGTTCTATATCTCCTACGCGAATCCCATTGCGGCCCGTCTTATCCATGTAGGTTGGGCCAATTCCCTTGAGCGTTGAACCTATCTTTGCTTTCCCCTTGGAGGCCTCACTTGCTGCATCCAGCAGCCGATGTGTAGGAAGGATGAGATGCGCTTTCCGTGAGATCACCATACGGGATTTATAATCGATATCGAATTGATCCAATCCTTCCAGTTCCTTTGCAAAAACCACCGGGTCGATCACGACTCCATTTCCTATGAGGTTGATCGATTTTTCATGGAAGATCCCGGAGGGAATGGTTCGGAGGACGTGTTTTATTCCATCAAATTCCAGTGTATGACCCGCATTGGGTCCACCTTGAAATCGAGCAATAATATCATAGTTTTTGGTCAATACGTCGACGATTTTTCCTTTTCCTTCGTCGCCCCATTGCAGACCAAGTAGTAAATCTACTGCCATAAAATTAATTGTTGGGATTTATTCGTTTTCCGTAGAAATAAAGCGAATGATTGGTAATTTCAATATCGAATACCTCTTCGATGGTTTTTTTGATTGATTGAATGCGTGGATCACAGAATTCGATCACTTCCCCGTTGGAAAGGATGATATGATCATGCTGTTTGTCGAAATATGATTTCTCGTACTGTGCCTGGTTTTGCCCGAATTGATGTTTTCGAACCAAGCCACTCTCAAGTAGTAATTCGATCGTGTTGTACAAGGTGGCGCGACTTACACGATAATTCTTATTTTTCATGTTGATGTACAAAGACTCAATGTCAAAATGATCCTTGTGGTCATAAATTTCCTGTAAAATGGCATAGCGTTCCGGAGTCTTGCGATGCCCATTTTCTTCGAGGAAACCTGTAAAGACATTTTTTACAATGGCTTGATTATTTGTGTCGGTGCCTGCACTCATATCCAAGGTGCAAAGTTACTCATTTTAGACGCGAGAAACTTTGTCTATTCCGTTTATTTTTTTAATGTTGGTGATCAAATTTTCAAGGATCTTCTTGTTCTTTACCACCACCGTGATCTTTCCAGTGAAGGTCCCATCATTAGTATCGAAATGTACACTTTTCATATCGATGTGAAGGTTGTTGGAGATCACTTTCGTCACGTTGTTCACCAAGCCCATGGCATCGATCCCTGTGATGATAAGATTGGCGATGAATTCCTGTTGAGTGGAATCGATCCATTTCGCCATCATGATACGGTAGTTATAATTACTTTGAAGCTGAAGGGCATTGGGACAATTTTGTTTGTGCACTTTGATGCCTTCATTCACAGTTACAAATCCAAATACGTCGTCTCCCGGTATGGGATTACAGCATTTAGCCATTTTGTAATCTAATTTCTCCTGTTCCTTGCCAAAGACCAATTGGTCGTATTTAAGCGTGATCTCGTCCTTGTCAATTTCTTCTGGATGGGATGGTTTCCGGATTCGGTTTTTGAAGAAACTCATGAACATATTGTTCCGGGCTGCTGCGAAATCCTTGAGCATTTGATTATCGATAATACCGGCGCCAACTCGATAAAAGAGGTCCAAACTGGTTTTCAGTTTGAAGAATCCAACCAATTGGTTGATGGTCTTCTCATCCAGGGAAATTTTTAGTGATTTCAACTTCCTCGCGAGTACTACCTTTCCTTCACTTGCAATTTGCTTTTGCTCTTCTTTGAGCGATGATTTGATCTTGGAACGTGCTCTTCCGGTAACCACATAATTGAGCCAGTTGGCCGTTGGTTTGGATCTATCTGAAGTAATGATTTCCACCTGGTCCCCACTCTTCAATACATGACTCAGGGGTACTAACTTGCCATTCACCTTGGCCCCACGGGTATGCAATCCAACTTCCGTGTGAACATGAAAACTGAAATCCAGGGCAGTTGCGCCCTTGGGAAGCGAATACAGATCCCCTTTAGGCGAGAAAATGAAGATTTCTTTGGAGTAAAGATTCAATTTGAATTCCTCCACGAAATCCACAGCGCTGATCTCTGCATTTTCCAATGTTTCCTGCAACTTGTTCAACCAGTCATCCAATCCGCCGTCGTCATCTTCTTTGGTTTTGTATTTATAATGTGCAGCATAGCCTTTTTCTGCGATCTCATTCATTCTTTCTGAACGAATTTGAACTTCTACCCACCTGCCTTTTGGTCCCATCACCGTGATGTGTAGTGCCTCATAACCCGTCGACTTGGGGGAGGATATCCAGTCGCGCAGACGCATGGGATTCGGTCGAAAATGATCTGTGACGATAGAATAGATCTTCCACGCAAGGAATTTTTCACTTTCCTGATCACTTTTGTAGATTATTCTTACTGCAAATTTATCGTATACCTCGTCAAAGCTCACATTTTGCGAGATCATCTTCCGCCTGATGGAGAAAATGGACTTGGGTCTACCCTTGATATCATATTCCAGCTTTTCGGCATCGAGGCTCTCCTTTATAACCTTGGAGAAATCTTTGATATAAGCATCCTGCTCTTCCTTGCTTTCCTTGATCTTGCTTAGAATGTCATTGTAGACCTCCGGTTCCGTATATTTCAATCCCAGGTCTTCCAATTCGGTCTTGATATTGTACAAACCTATTCGATGCGCCAGGGGCGCATAAATGTAAAGTGTTTCTGAAGCGATCTTAACCTGTTTCTCCTCGGGCATGGACTCCATGGTCTGCATATTATGCAATCGATCGGCTATCTTGATAATGATCACCCGAACATCCTCGTTCAGGGTGAGTAACATCTTGCGAAAATTTTCTGCCTGAAGGGATACATCACTATCGTACTCCAATGCAGATATCTTGGTGAGGCCATCCACGATTCGGGCAACGGCCTCCCCGAACATTCGTTCGATGTCGACCAGGCCGTACTCGGTATCTTCTACCACGTCATGCAACAGTGCCGCGGCAATCGAAGTAGCGTCAAGACCAATCTCTGCAGCCACGATCTTAGCAACTGCAATGGGATGAAAAATATAGGCTTCCCCGCTCTTTCTGCGTTGATCTTTATGGGCGTCCACAGCCACGTCGAAGGCAGAGCGAATGAGTCGCTTGTCCTCGGCGGAAAGATTACGGTAACTGATCTTTAACAGCTCCTTGTACTCTTTGGCAATTTCTTTATTTTCAGCTTCTATAGCCGCTTTCGTCATAATTTAAAAGTACAATATTCTATAGAATGAACAACAAATTTTGAGCCAATTATGAATTGGTCACGTATTTTCAAATAGCGCCGTTTAGCGCAATAAATTTTGAAAACGGTTCAATAGCGTTGGATGCGAATAGTGTGCAAAAACATAGGCCGGGTGAGGGGTTAAGTTACTAAGATTTTTTCGGGATAGCTTTTTCAAAGCGGAGATCATTGGCCCTGGCTTGTATGTCGTTTTGGCATAGTTATCTGCCTGGTATTCAAATTTTCGCGATAAATAATTCATTAGTAGACCGGTAAGTTCAGAAATTGGAGTATAAAGTACCCCAAAGGCGATCAAACCTATATGAAATGAGGATTCTTCAACTCCCAGAGCTTGGGAGAGAAGGTTGTTATCTATCATCAATGAGAGCAGCCAAAAAGTAAACCCGGTGGTACTAAAAGTGGCCAGTAAATTAAACAGAATGTGTCTTTTTTTATAGTGTCCAACTTCATGCGCCAACACGGCAACGATTTCTTCTTCCTCGAGATCCTCGATCAAGGTATCATACAGGGTGATTCGTTTCTCATTCCCCAATCCAGAAAAATAGGCATTTGCCTTCGTACTTCGCTTTGAACCATCGATCACGAAGATCTTCTTCAAATGAAACCCTACTTTTGTGGCATAGGTTTCTATTTTGTCACGAAGCGAACCTTGTGGCAATGGGGATTGCTTGTTGAATAGAGGCACGATGAGTCGGGCATAAAACATATTCATGAAAAGTGAAAAAAGCATGACCAGGCCCCAGGCCCAGATCCAAAAATTTTCTCCGGTGGACTCATAGAACCAAATAATAAGGGCCAATATTCCTCCTCCTAAAACTACTGCCAGAAGTGCACCTTTCAACTTGTCCAAAACAAATGTCATGAAAGTAGTCTTGTTGAAACCAAACTTTTCTTCGATGACAAAGGTGTTGTAATATGAAAATGGGAGTCCCAAAACACCGCTAATCAGTAGGATCATTCCGAAGAATAGAAGTGCCACTACAACATTGTTTTCTGAAAAGGACCGAGCGAGGGAATCCACATAGGCGAACCCATCCAAAAAGAAAAAAAGCAAGGTCGCAATAAAACTAACAGCGCTGCTTATCATTGAAAACCGAAACTTTTCGGCCTTATAAACCTGCGATCGATCGTATTCCTGTTTATCATATACGTCCTCCAAGAGTTCTGGAATAGGGTCATTGAAGCGTTTTGCGTTTAAAAAATCGAGTATTTTATCGATTGTAAAGTTGAGTACGAGGATTCCAATTATTATGTAGAATAAAACTTGGGAGGTCATAAATTTTCTATTTTCAACTTTGTAATGTTCGTTGTCGCTTTGCCTCAAAGAGCAATATTCCAGCAGCCACTGAAACATTCATCGAGTCGATCACTCCGTGCATAGGGATAACAATATTTTCAGAACTGTTCTCCAGCCATTCGCTGGATAATCCTGTCGCTTCAGTGCCCAAAACGATAGCTGCAGCCAATGAGAAGTCACACTGGGTATAGGGTTTCGATGCCTGAAGTGCAGCACAAAATACAGTGATCTTATTTTCTTTTAAGAACGCAATTATTTCCTTTGTAGTACCAAGCGCGATCTGATTTGTGAAAACGCCTCCAACACTACTTCTCACGATATTGGGATTGTAAAGATCGGTTTTGGGATTTGCAATAATTACCGCGTCTGCTGCCGCAGCATCTGCAGTTCTTAACAGCGCGCCAATATTTCCTGGCTTTTCCGGTGCTTCGGCAACTAGTATTAAAGGGTTGGGAGAAGTTAACTTTAAATGGCGAACGGGATGTTCCCTGGATTCGGCAAGGGCCAGTATACCTTCTGTGCTGCTACGATATGCCAGCTTTTGGAACACATCGAGGTTTATTTCAATGAGCTCGGTGGAATCTTCCAGTTTTGCCTCAAGCGTAGTCAACTTTTCTTCAGAAAATAGATCTGGACAAAATAAGACTGATTTCAGCATATAACCACCTTCTAAGGCAAGTCCAATTTCTCTTCCTCCTTCAATGACGAATAACCCCGACTTTCGGCGTTCCCTGGATTTTTCAATTAAATTGAATAATTGCTTGACCAGGGGATTTTGAACACTGGAAATTTGCTTGGGCATGGACAAAGATATTCTTTAACTTCAGTTTAAACTAGTCTAAATTCCCTTAGGTAATTACTCCCGCTCCGCGAAAGGTACAACTACACCTCGCTCCAAATAATTTTTCAAATAATTCAGCAAAATGGCCCAGCAATAAGATGAATGTCTAAAATGACCATTGCATGCCGGCCAGTTCTCATGTGAGAACTTCAATCGTACTTTATCATCGTCCATTTCTTCCAGGTCAAAGCCGAAGGTCGTTGGCTCCCAATCTGGATCGGCCTGGGTCATTTTGATATGAAAAGATCGATTGGGAACGCATGACGAAACCTCTCCAAACCAATTATATTCAGGCGCAAAATAGAGATTGTAGGAGGCGCCGAGCTCTGGCTCACCGGTACATTTCTGTGTCCACCAGTTATTTATATGCGCCGGTAAGCTTATCGCGTCGAAAACTTCACTCAAGCTGGCTTGAATATACAGATCATGGTATATGGTATACCCGCCTTCCATTTTTATTTACCGGAGTATTTACCCATATAGCGCTTCCAAAGCTTTGTTTGATGTGTTTCCAACGAAAGTTCTCTTCCATCAATAAAGGCATGAATCAATTGGTTGGTACGCATATCTAGTGCATCACCGTCGCTTACAAAAAGTGTAGCGCTTTTTCCAATTTCCAGCGTACCATAATCCGCATCGATTCCCAGGATCTTGGCCGTATTCGATGAAATAAGTTTCAGGGCCTCTTCCTTTGCCATCCCTTGAGCGACTACCTGTCCGGCATAAAATGGTAAATTCCGAGTTTGGAAATTTGAAGTACCGGAATTTTGAATTCCAACTAATAATCCACCGTCTGCCAAAAGTTTAGGCAGTTTGTAAGGAAGGTCGTAATCATCATCGTCACGAGCCGGGGAGGCATGTGTTCGTTGAACGAGTACCGGAATATTATGCTGCTTTAGAAACGGAATGATCTTATAAGCCTCATAACCACCCACCAGCACCAGGCCATTGACTCCGAGTTGTTTCAAGTTGGTTACTGCATCGATGATCTCTTTTTCGCCTCGTGCATATAGATACAATTTTTTGCTGCCATTGAACAATCCTTGCATGGCTTCAAATCCCTCATTGCGACTAGCGGACGGTTTTTTACCGTATGCTTCAGCATTCTTGAAGTACATCTTGATCTCGTCAAGCTCCTTTTGGTAATCTTTGTTGGGTTTATATCCTCGTTCTTCACCCAGCCACCATCTTCCTCTTCGGAAGCTGTTGGGCCAACGTAGATGAATACCATCATCCTCTTTAACAATGGCATCCTCCCAATTCCAGGCATCCAGCTGAACGATGGTCGAAGTACCCGAGATCGTTCCACCTTGTGGTGTGGACTGGGCAAGCAGTACTCCATTTGGCCTCATGCTTTCTACCACCTTACTTTCAGCATTATAGGCAATAATGCTTCGTACATGTGGAATAAAATCTCCTAGCTCATCCTGGTCATTACTGGCACGAACCGCATTCACTTCGATTAACCCTAACGACTTAGCAGGTGCGATAAATCCCGGGTAAACATGCTTCCCTTCAGCATTGTAAATCTTTCCTTTTGAGGAGGTGTTTGGGCCGCCAATGGCAGTTATCTTCCCAGCTTCAAATACGAGCACGCTATTCTCAATGACCGTTCCGTTACCTATATGTGCTGTGGCTCCTTTGATGGTGATTGCTTCCGTTTGAGCAGGTGCCGGCGTTTGTTGAGCCTGCATCTGGGATCCGGCAATTGTCACTATTAGAACTAAAATTAGATTGATTTTTTTCATCGCCGGGTTAGTTTATGGTTTCACATTCAAAGTGGATCTTGTCCTTTTTCGTCGGAGGTCTTTTCTTTTTACCGCCGTCCTTTTCATCGGCCATCAATTTCATAAGTTTGGCTCGTTCTTGCTTGATCGCACTCCTCTTTGCGAGGTCAGATTCAAGATCGAAGTAAAAGATTCCATCTATCATGGTCTTTTCGGCTTTGGTATAAACCGACAAAGGATGATCGTTCCAAAGGACCAGGTCGGCATCTTTTCCTTCCTTAATACTTCCTGTGCGACTATCGAGGTGTAATAACTTCGCAGGATTGATGGTAACCATCTTCCATGCTTCTTCCTCGGTCATACCTCCATATTTTATCCCTTTGGCTGCTTCCTGGTTAAGACGACGCGACATTTCGCTGTCGTCACTGTTTATCGCGACCGTAACCCCAACACTACTCATAATCGCAGCATTATAGGGGATGGCATCATTCACTTCAAACTTATAAGCCCACCAATCGCTGAAAGTGGAACCGCCAACTCCATGAGCTTTCATCTTATCGGCCACCTTGTAGCCCTCAAGAATGTGTGTGAATGTATTGACCCTGAAGCCGAAGCGTTCTGCGACTTTCATCAACATATTGATCTCACTTTGAACGTAGCTGTGGCAACTTATAAACCGTTTACCGTTCAAAATTTCAACCAGCACCTCCATTTCCTGGTCATAACGATAAGGTTGTCCACTTTTCTTCTTGGCTTCGTATTCTTTGGCACGGTTAAAATAATTGACGTACAGCTGTTCAACGCCCATCCGGGTTTGCGGAAAGCGCTGGAAACTCTGCCAGTTGGATTGTTTCACATTCTCACCCAGGGCGAATTTTATAAACTTCGGACTATTATCGTAAATAAGTCCGTTGGCATCTTCTCCCCATTTTAATTTCAGCAATGCCGATCGCCCACCAATTGGGTTGGCCGATCCATGCAAGATCTGAATACTGGTCACACC
>JABDNM010000143.1 GCA_013043825.1 Flavobacteriaceae bacterium | reverse complement strand
TCGCAATACAGATATCGTCTATACAGGATTTCAATTTGGAAATTATTTCAGGCTGGACCGTGGGAAAGAAGAACAAACCTATATTCAGCCCAAACATGAATTGGGTGAAAACCCATATAGGTTTAACTGGCAAACCCCTATACTTTTAAGTCCGCATAACCAGGATATTTTATACCTGGGAGGAAATAAACTCATGCGCAGTATGGACCGTGGCGATAACTGGACGGCCATTTCTTTTGATCTTACACAAGGTGGTAAGAAGGGAAATGTGGCCTACGGAACCCTTACCAGCATTGCTGAATCTCCGTTCGAATTTGGTTTGTTATATACAGGAAGTGATGACGGCCTGGTTTACGTATCCAGAAATTCAGGGGGTGACTGGAAGAAGATCTCCAATAGTTTTCCGAAAGATCTTTGGGTGAGTAGAGTGGTTGCATCTAGTCATAAAAAGGCGAGAGTGTATGTGAGTTTGAACGGCTATCGCTGGGACGACTTCACATCTTATGTTTATGTAAGTGAAGATTTTGGGGAAACCTGGAAAAATATAGCTAGCAATTTACCCGACGCTCCGGTGAATGTGATCAAAGAAGATCCTTCCAATATGGATATCCTTTACGCAGGTACCGATAACGGCGTTTATGTCTCACTGGACCGAGGAGCTAGTTGGGATTCCTTTGCTGCGGGTTTACCCAATGTAGCCTATCATGACCTGGTAGTACAACCGGAGGCACGTGATCTTGTACTTGGGACTCATGGCCGGTCTATTTACGTAGGCGATATTTCTTTGCTGCAACAGATCAATTCCGAAAATAGGAATTCACTAATAGCAGGTGAGATCGAATCAATTCGGGCATCCCAACGCTGGGGAAGTACAGGTTTCAATAGTTTTGGCGAACCTTTTGAGCCTGGTATTTCATTTCAGTACTATGTTCCGGTGGCCGGGAAAGTGAACATTTTGGTGATGGACGCGGCAGGCAATAAGTTGCAGGAGATGAACAACGACGCTTCTAGAGGGATCAATATCACGAAATATGACCTGACGATTTCTGAAAAAGGCAAAAAAGTTCTGGACAAAGCAGGGACTAAAGTTTCCAAAGCAGATAATGAGAAGTATTACCTTCCCAAGGGAACCTATAAAGTGGTTTTTTCGTCCAGAGGAATGGAGATCGAGCAACAACTTGAAGTTAAATAATTGGAATGATTACAAATAGGGTGGAAATTTTGGCAATCCTTCTTTTGAGCCGTATTTTTGTACCTCAAAATTTTTGACAGAAAACACTATGGGAATGACCTCTTCTTCTATAGCTCGAAAGTTTGCCATGGCACTTTCCGGCTTGTTCCTCGTTTTATTCTTAGGACAACATTTCACCATAAACCTCACCTCAGTAATCGCACCGGACACTTTTAATAACTGGTCTCATTTTATGGGAACCAATTTTCTGGTACAAGCAGTACTTCAGCCTGTTTTGATATTTGGAGTTGTATTTCATTTTATCATGGGGTTTATTCTGGAGCTTCAAAATCGAAGAGCACGGAACGTGGGCTATGCATCCTACAAAGGAAGCGCCAATGCAAGTTGGGCCTCCCGAAATATGATCATTTCCGGTTTGGTTATACTTGCTTTTCTAGTGCTGCACTTTATCGACTTCTGGATCCCTGAGCTAAATATTAAATACCTTCAGGGTGATATGTCCGGACTCCTGGAAAGTGGGGGAGGATATAGGTATCACGAAGAACTGGTTCATAAATTTGAAAGCCATTTACGGGTCATTGCATACGTTATTGCTTTCGTCTTGCTCGCTATTCACCTGTGGCATGGGTTTGCCTCTTCATTCCAAAGTGTTGGATTCAATAATAAATATTCCAAGGGCCTCACCAGTTTTGCCAAGGTATATGCCATTGTAATACCCGTTGGCTTTATATTTATCGCTCTTTACCACCATATCAATCATCTTATCCACTAAAATAGAGTTATGTCGAGATTAGATTCTAAAATTCCTGAAGGACCCTTAGCCGAGAAGTGGACGAAACATAAAAATTCGATCGACCTGGTGAATCCTGCCAACAAACGAAACATCGATGTGATCGTGGTTGGGACCGGATTAGCCGGAGGATCGGCTGCAGCAACTCTTGCTGAACTGGGCTATAACGTTAAAACCTTCTGCTATCAGGATTCTCCGCGCAGGGCTCATTCCATTGCGGCCCAGGGAGGGATTAACGCTGCAAAAAATTACCAGGGAGATGGGGATTCTACTTATCGGCTTTTTTACGATACGGTCAAAGGAGGAGATTATAGATCTCGGGAGGCCAATGTATATCGCTTGGCAGAAGTCTCCGGAAATATAATCGACCAGTGCGTAGCACAAGGTGTACCCTTCGCACGGGAATATGGTGGCTTGTTGGACAATCGTTCTTTTGGAGGGGTTTTGGTATCCCGAACCTTTTATGCGAAAGGCCAAACCGGGCAGCAACTACTATTGGGAGCTTACGCAGCTATGAACCGACAGATCAATCGGGGAAAGATCAAACCTTTTAACCGACATGAAATGCTGGATGTAGTTCTGGTAGACGGAAAGGCACGTGGAATTATTGCACGGGATTTGGTAACCGGGGAAATAGAACGACATGCAGCACACGCTGTGGTATTGGCAACCGGCGGCTATGGAAATGTATTTTTCCTAAGTACCAACGCCATGGGGAGTAATGTTACGGCAGCGTGGAAAGCGCATAGGCGCGGGGCATTCTTTGCGAATCCTTGTTTCACGCAGATTCACCCTACTTGTATCCCGGTTTCAGGAGAACACCAGTCCAAACTAACCTTAATGTCTGAATCACTTCGGAATGACGGACGTATTTGGGTTCCGAAGAAAATAGAAGATGCCCGGGCCATTCGTGAAGGTAAAAAGAAACCTACGCAGCTCTCGGAAGAAGAACGTGATTACTACCTGGAACGTCGCTATCCCGCATTCGGAAATCTGGTGCCCCGAGATGTTGCGTCCAGAGCAGCCAAGGAACGGTGCGATGCCGGATTCGGAGTGAATAAGACCGGAGAAGCCGTTTACCTGGATTTCGAGGCGGCCATCATGCGTTATGGTAGGGAAAAAGCCTTGACCGAACATATTCAAGATCCTTCCGAAGAACTCATTCGCGAATTTGGAGAAAAGGTGATCGAAAACAAGTACGGAAACCTTTTCCAGATGTACGAGAAGATCGTGGATCAGAACCCGTACAAGACTCCCATGATGATCTATCCTGCGGTTCACTATACCATGGGAGGACTCTGGGTGGATTATAATTTGCAAACCACCATCGAAGGATGTTATGCCACCGGAGAAGCCAATTATAGCGATCACGGGGCGAACAGACTAGGAGCTTCTGCCTTGATGCAGGGTCTGGCCGATGGATATTTCGTGCTGCCTTACACCATTGGAGATTATCTGTCTAACGATATCCGAACCGGACCTATTTCAACCAACACTCCGGAATTTGAAGAAGCTGAAAAGAATGTAACCCATCGAATAGAGAAACTCATGAGCGGTTCGGGGAAACATTCTGTGGACCACTATCATAAGAAATTAGGGAAGATCATGTGGAATAAATGCGGGATGTCCCGAAATGCACAAGGCCTTTCCGAAGCCATCGAAGAGATCGCCCAGTTGAGAAAGGATTTTTGGGCCAATGTAAAAGTACCTGGGACTTCCAAGGGAGTGAACCAGGAATTGGAAAAAGCAGGCCGCGTTTCCGATTTTCTCGAATTAGGGGAACTATTCGCCAAGGATGCCTTACAGAGAGCAGAGTCCTGCGGGGGTCATTTCAGAGAGGAAAGCGTTGAGCAGTCCGGAGAGCAAAAAGGAGAAGCCCTTCGAGATGATGAAAATTTCAAGTATGTTTCTGCCTGGGAGTACAAAGGTGAACCTAAAGATGCCGCATTGCACAAAGAAGATCTTGTCTTCAAGAATATTGAATTAAAAACACGTTCGTATAAATAATTGCTATGAAATTAACCCTGAAAATCTGGCGTCAAGAGAACGCTGCTGCAAAGGGAGGAATACAATCCTACCCAATCGATGGGATCGAAGGGGACATGTCATTTTTGGAAATGCTGGATGTCCTGAACGAGCAACTCATAAGTAAGGGCGATGACCCCGTTGTGTTCGATCATGACTGTCGGGAGGGAATCTGCGGTTCCTGCTCACTTCAAATTAATGGGGAGCCTCATGGGCCAGACCGATTGATCACCACCTGTCAACTCCACATGCGGATGTTTAAAGACGGCGACACCATCACCATAGAACCATTTCGTGCAGCAGCATTTCCAGTGATCAAGGACCTTATGGTAGATCGAACTGCTTTCGACCGTATCCAACAGGCCGGAGGCTACATCTCGGTCAATACTTCAGGAAATACCATCGATGCAAACGCTATTCCGGTGAATAAAGAGGACGCAGACGAATCTTTCAATGCAGCTACCTGCATAGGATGCGGAGCGTGTGTTGCGGCCTGCAAAAATGCTAGTGCCATGTTATTTACCGCAGCCAAAGTGAGTCAGTTTGCCCTCCTTCCGCAGGGAAAAGTCGAAGCCGCAACCCGTGTTTTAAATATGGTTGAGCAAATGGATAAGGAAGGGTTTGGGAATTGTACCAATACGGGAGCCTGTGAAGTGGAATGTCCCAAAGGCATTTCGCTGGAAAACATTGCACGGATGAATCGGGAATATCTTTCTGCAAGTCTGAAAGGATAACCCCAATCAAAATTTAAAAAAAAATCCCGTGATTTGGTCACGGGATTTTTTTATATCGCAGTCTTGTCGGTTTTGGTTACGATATAGTTTCGGCGTTCGGTTAAATTTCGAACAATGGTATGAACAAAATTGGTCACGTCGTAAGGTTTCACAATAATATCGTTCATGCCAATTTCATAGATCTCATTTCGCACTTCTTCGATCTCAACGGCCGTTAGGGCAATAATAGGGATGGTTTTATTGAATTCCCGAATCTCACGGGTTGCGTCGAACCCGTTCATAACAGGCATGTTGAGGTCCATAAGAATAAGGTCGAATTTCTCCTTACGGGTCTTCGCGACGGCTTCCTGACCATTTTCGGCAATCCTGGAAACCACATCACTTTTGTCAAGCATCTTTTGAGTAACGATTTGATTGATCCTGTTATCTTCCACGATAAGGATCTTTTTGCCTTTTAGGGAGTTGGTGTTTAACACGGGATTTTCTTTTTTAATTTCTGAATGTACAACGTCGTATGATAGTTCGAACGTAAACAGTGAACCTTTCCCCAATTCACTTTTCACGGTAATATCTGAATTGGACTGTGCCAAAAGTTTCTTTACAATTGGTAGCCCCAGTCCG
This sequence comes from Flavobacteriaceae bacterium, assembly GCA_013043825.1. Taxonomy (GTDB): domain Bacteria; phylum Bacteroidota; class Bacteroidia; order Flavobacteriales; family Flavobacteriaceae; genus Aureisphaera. The sequence continues at coordinate 38,149 of JABDNM010000143.1, read as the reverse complement.
GTTCCCTGGTAACTGTAGTTGATGGAATCCAATTGGGAAAATTCATCGAAAATTTGGGGTATCTTGTCTTTTGCAATGCCCATACCGTTGTCTTCAACGCTGAATGCAATCGTGACCTGTTCGTTCGATTGTTCGGTGGGGATCGCTTTAATCTTGATCTTACCCTGCTCTGTGAATTTACAAGCATTTCCTACCAGGTTCATCAGGATCTGCGATAAACGCACGGAGTTTCCTTTCAAGCCCTTAGGAATTTCATCGGAAATATAAATGTCGATCTTATTCCGGTTCTGGATACGCATGTACTCGAAAGAGGAAGTGATGCTGTCCATCAATTCACGAAGGTCAAAGGCAGACCGGTCATCCTTCAGGTTATTCGACTCAATCTTGTTGATTTGAAGTACATCGTTGATGAGCGCCAATAAGTAATCTGCTGAAAACTTCAGCGATTTTAAGTCCTTTTCATGGCTCTTGAGTGATTCGTCTTCCAACAACAAGGTACTTAGCCCTATTACCCCATACAGAGGGGTTCGGAGCTCATGGCTAACGGTTGAGAAGAATTTTCCCTTGGCCTTGGCCAGTTTTTCCGAGCGCCTTTTTGCCTTGAGGTATTCGCGGTTCTTGTTACGAAGCAACATCACCAGCCTTTTGCGTTTTCTGAATGCCATCAACAAGGCCAGGATGAACAAAATAGCACCAATGGATACCACGATCAATATCGTATTAACTGCTTTTTGGCTGGAAACGATCTCTGCCTGCAAGGCATTCTCCTTTTCTGCAGCCAACACGTCTTTTCGATATTCCGAGACCTGGAACTTGGCAGACATGGCTTCCACCTTTGCTGAAGTAACATTTTGTAAATTCTCTTCAAAATAGTCTTCGTATTCAACTCTGGCCTGGTAAGCCTTTTCGAATAATCCCTGTCCAAAGAGGCTTTCACTGTATAATTCAAAAGCCGATTGAAGTTCAACGTTCAACCCCTCCACCTTTGCAGAGGCTATGGCTCTGGTAAGGTAGATATCGGCCATTTCGTAGTTCTTTTTGGCGAGGTAGTACTCCCCGAACAAACTTTCGATTCCGATATTGAAAGAGGGATGATTATCAAAATCCCGTAGTTTTTTTGCTTTGATCAAGTGCAGGAACGCCTTGGAGTAATTTTTGGCTTCTAAGGCCGTGAGTATCGTATTGTAATGTGCCTTTGCCAAACCGGTAGAATCCTTGATACGCTTGAACAATTCGATGGATTTATCGTGGTATTTTAACGCCTGGTGATGGTCTTGTTTGAGCGTGGAATATAGATTAGCCATATCCATGTAGGTCACAGCGGTGGCAGTGTCATTCAGTGACAATCTGGCAAATCGTTGAGATTTTTCGAAACTCTCCTCGGCCAGGACTGTGTCGTTCATGGCCAGATAATCGTATCCCAGGTGGCGGTAACCACGATGGATATTGTAGTGATCATTCTCGGCAAGGGCCTTTTTCAGCAATTCAATATTTACTTCCAAAGACTTCTTATAATTACCTTCAAAATAGTAATTATTGGAGGAGTCAATCAACTTTTGGAAGTCTGCGGGGAATTCTTGTTGTTCGTAAAGATACTCTGGAACCGGCCCGTCAAGTCCTTGGGGGCTGGCTGTGAAGTAGGTCAAACATAGCAACAAGAAACAATAATATCGTATCATTTCCAGAGGTCAATTTTAAGATTAAGGGCTTTGCAATGTACACATTTTCATTTAATTGTCGGTTTTTTCCTATTTTTTGTTGAAAGGACCAATAAGAGTACTTTTACAAAATGACATCCAAATTACCCAATACAGGAACTACCATCTTCACGATAATGAGCAAAATGGCCGCTAAATATGGCGCCATAAACCTTTCTCAGGGCTTTCCCGATTTCGACTGCGATCCAGCGTTGATTGCTTTGGTCACCGATGCTATGGAGGCCGGACATAACCAATATGCGCCCATGCCAGGGGATTGGGATCTCCGGAGTATGATTTCGAACAAGATATACGCACTCTATGAACAGAATTATGATCCTGAGACTGAGATCACTATTACTGCGGGCGCCACGCAGGCAATATTTACAGCAGTTGCAGCCGTAATTCATCCGGGAGAAGAAGTGATCGTCTTTGCACCGGCCTATGACTGTTACGAACCTACGATCGAGCTTTTTGGTGCTAAATCCATACCAATTCAATTGGAACCACCACTTTACAGCCCAGATTGGGTTGAGGTAGAAGCGGTAATTACGCCTAAAACCAGGATGATCATCATTAATAGCCCGCACAACCCAAGCGGGATGGTTTTTGGCCAGGACGATCTCAAACAACTGGAGCGCATTGTCTTAAAGCACGATCTGTTGGTGGTAAGCGACGAGGTGTATGAGCATATTATTTTCGACGGAAGAGTACATCAAAGTGTGGCCCGGTACCCCAATCTAGCCGCGCGATCCTTCATCACTGCCTCTTTCGGGAAAACTTTTCACAATACTGGCTGGAAACTAGGTTATTGTGTGGCCCCTGGACCATGGATGAACGAATTCAGGAAAGTACATCAATACAATGTATTTTCGGTGAATCATCCTATTCAGCGGGCCCTGGCTATCTACCTACAGGATCCCGAGCATTACCTTGGGCTGGCTAAATTCTTTGAGCAAAAAAGAGATTTCTTTTTAAGCTTTTTGAAAGGATCGCGTTTCCAATTTGAACCCTCCCAAGGCACGTATTTTCAACTCTTGGATTACAGTGCGATCACGAATGAAGCAGATACGGTTTTCACGGAACGTCTTACGAAGGAAAATGGAGTGGCTACCATTCCTACTTCAGTGTTCAACAAGGATCACCGGGATTTTAAACAAATTCGGGTGTGCTTTGCCAAGAAAGAAGAAACGCTTGCCAAGGCAGCCAAACTATTGGCAAATCTATAATATTCGAACCCAGGTGTTGCTGAAGTAGACTACGAATAGTACATTTACAACCGATGGTAGATTCGTTATTCGTCACTCTAATTCAAAGTCACCTGCACTGGGAGAATCCCGAGGCCAATAGAGCTCATTTTTCTAAATTGATCGGCTCCATTTCCGAAGAAACCCATCTCATTGTACTTCCGGAAATGTTTACCACCGGCTTTACAATGAATGCCGAGCCGCTGGGAGAACTACCTAATGGCCCTACCTTGGGTTGGATGCGGGAAATCGCCAAAAATAAAATTGCCGCTATCACCGGAAGCATCATTGTACACGAAAATGATCGTTATTTCAACCGACTCTTATTCGTGCTACCCGATGGATCGTTCAAGCAATACGACAAAAAACATACATTCACATTGGCAGGGGAGCATAAAGTTTATGCTGCTGGTACCCAAAGGATCCTGGTCGAGCTATTGGGCTGGAAAATTTGTCCGCTGGTATGTTACGACCTTCGCTTCCCCGTCTGGGCCCGAAATACTGTCGACTACGATCTACTGCTTTATGTGGCGAACTGGCCAAAAAAACGTATCGCTGCCTGGGACGCACTACTCAAGGCCAGGGCGATTGAGAATATGAGCTACTGCCTGGGCTTGAATCGAGTTGGTTTGGATGGAAATGGCCATGAATATGTAGGCCATTCGGCGGTGTACGATGTGTTGGGAGAACAAGTGACAATCTCCAACAAAGAAGAGGAATTCATCGAAACCGTTCAGCTAAAAAAGGAACATATTCAAACGAATAGAGCACATCTTCAATTCCTCAACGACCGCGACCAATTCAGTCTAAAGTAAAGATCTCGTTGATATAAACATTGGTACGAATATCGATGGGCTTGGGAAAGTAGATCACTTTTTCGGGTTGTCTTTTCTGAAGGAAACTACCCGTATCCCACCTACCGTTTTGGTTCGTATCAAATATGATTCGGAAATAGTATTGATCCGGACTCAAATAATCGAAGTAGAGTTCTTTATTCGAATTTAAGTATTCACTGGCAACCACCTTGTACTTGCTATTCACCAATTCAACAAGCACAGGGAAGTTAGAAATATTTTCCAACCTCATCCCCAATTCCCCATAGTCCGATAATTCCGTAGTTCGAATGCCATAAGAAAGTGTATCGTTCGTATTTTCAAAATAATCTATAAAGGCATTGGGGAAAATAGCTACGGAATATTGTTGTTCATCGGTTTTATCAAATATGATCGAAGCCATGTTATAGCGCCGGTCGATCGCTGTTTGAAAACTAACGGGTATTGAATCTTTATCCATGATCTTGATCTGCTCCTCATTCAATTGTTCCAGGGGAAGATTGAACTGTAACTTCAAGGTATCCCTTGGAATGACCGTCGTCCTTCCCAGGCGGGTGATTCGTAATGAATCGGCGAATAGGTCCCGCATTCGAACGATCACCGTATCCAGTTGAGATCGGTTCCTAGTAAGGAACTCGAGGGTATCGGTTTGTTCTATATCGATGGCCGGTTTAAAGAAAAAATGGAGGGTATCCTTTCTTGCATCGAAAAACGAACGGTATTCGAACTCGGCAGGCACATTGGATATAGGAATTACATCCAGGGTATCGACCTGACCCTCGTAGCCGAAAAGGATCTCATGCTTGCTCACCTGGGAGGGCCTGGCAATAGCATAATCTATTAATTCGCTGAAGATGGCGATGCGATAGGTGCTGTCGTTAGGTGTTGAAACCACTTCGTTCACGAAACCGATCTTATCTTTTTTGGGTTCAAAAATGTAATTGTTGATCTTTTCCTGGAGTGCCAGCAACAGGTAGTTCCCTTCCTTTAAATTACTAAGCTCAAAGGTTTGGGTGCTGTCCTTGGTTATGCTAATGTACGTTGGTTTCTCTGAATAAATGATGGAATCGGTGAACTCTTCGGTAATCTCGTACAGCATAACAGTAGTGGGAGCAGTGGGCTTCAGCAATAATGCATCCTCGATCCTGCCAGAAACCGTCAAACTATCTATATAGGCTCCAGTAGAGAAGATGTACTTGAAATATTCAAATTCATTTTCTTCGTTATTATCCACAATACTTTTACCGAAATTGATCGAGTAGGTGGTATTTTCCTTCAGTGAATCGAGAATTTTTATTTTCAACACCTTCGAAGTTCCCAAAGGCGTGATGATAGGCTGATAGTCTAAAGGAGGTGAAATGATAAGGTTTTGCTGAAGGTCTTTTAGTTTGATGTATTCGTCAAAATAGATCCTTATTTCATCACCACTAAAATTGGTTGTAAAATTTTCGGGATTACTTTTTATGATCAAAGGGGGGATTGAATCTCTCGGTCCGCCAGATGGAGCTCCTTTTTTGGCGCAATTCGAGAATAGCAATAGGCCAAATAGAACGACGAGGAAATTGCGGAAGGTCTTGTTCATTGATGCAAAAATAACGATTCTTATCTAGGCGATGGCTATGGTAGCAACACTTAGTGTCACCCTTTCACTTCGAAGTAGTTGTTCTGCACAGCGCTCGAGTGTCGCTCCTGTTGTAACTATATCATCAACGAGTAAAATGTGCATTCCGTCAATCTTTTCAGGGGATCTAACAGAGAATACCTCTTCTTGATTAAATCGCGTGAACCGCTTTTTAAATACCTGAGAGGAAGTTTTCGAAATCTTAAGGAGTACGTCATCCAGTAATTGAACGTCGAGAGAACGAGCAATTTCTGAAGCAAATCCATGCACTTGGTTAAAACCTCGTTTTCTCAGCTTCTGTTTGTGAAGGGGCACAGGAATTACCGCGTCAATAGTTTGATACTCGGGTAGTAAGGCGAGTTCTCCCCCCAACCACTCACCGAAAAACGAAGAGACCTTCTTTTGTCCGCGATATTTTAAATTATGCAGCAGTTGTTGTGTAATTCCTTTTTTCTGGAATTGCAAGAGGGCAGTGGCCTGTTCGAGTGGAAACCTTCCATAAAAAATGCGTTTCATCGCATCGCTTTTGGTACGGTGGTGACAAGCTAACGGAAGATTATGCCTACATTGCGCGCAAATTATGGGTTCAGATTTAAGTAATGAATCACCGCAGCCGTTGCAAACCCTTGGAAATAGTATATTTAACATTATTTAATAATTTTTACCATTTCATAAACGCCCGGGTTTTTTTGCATTTCATACATTTGCCCCGCAAACCTAAATCTAATTTAATAAGAAAGTTATGAGTAACGAGAATAACAACACTAAATTTAAGGTGCTTATTGGCATTCTATCGGCTATGCTAATTGCCTTGGCTGTTTATACAGTATCCCTCTATAATGACAGTCAGAATACAGTCATGGGCCTTGAAGAGCAGAAGACTGAGATCGAAAACGAACTCCAGGATTTGATCGCTAATTACGACGAGGTGATTCAAGAGAACGAACTTAAGGACAAGGATCTCCTTGCTGCACGTGAGCGCATTGAAGTCCTGTTGGATTCGGTCAAAGGCGCGGAAGCGAATTTAGCCTTGATCCAGCGATATAAAGTGGAGATCGGCCGACTGAAAAATGAACGTGTATATCTTATGAAGCGCGCCGATAGTCTTATTGATGCAAATCAATTGCTCGCCATTCAAATGGACAGTACCAACACCTTGCTTAATGAGACCATACGTGTTGTTGATTCTGTGGGCGAAGAGAATATCGCCATGGCTGAAACCATCAAAAAAGGGTCTGTTGTAAAAGCGACAGATTTACACAGCACAGCCGTTATCGTTCGGAAAAGCGGTAAAATCGTAGATACGCAACGCTCGAGTCGTGCAGACAAGGTAAGAACCTGTTTTACCTTAGCACCAAATATTATCGCCCAGAAGGGAGATCGATTGTTGTATGTTCAGGTGATCAACCCGAAGAACAATTTGCTGGGTGAAAAAGCTACCATGGAATTTGAACAAGGTGTGCTAAGCTACAGTGCAACTACGAAAGTCTTTTACGAGCAAGAGGAGCTGGACGTGTGTGTTTTGGTCGATTCCACCGAGGAAGATCTTATCGAAGGACGCTACGTGATCAATATATTCGACGGGGCACAACAGGTTGCCACCACGACCATGGTGTTGAAATAGTTTAAAATTAAAGGTTTGAACAAGCCTTAAAACCTAAAAAATAAAAAAGGGAACCGCTGCGAAGTTATCGTGGCGGTTTTTTTATTTTTGCGCCATGGCAAATAATGAAGACCAGTTCAAAAAGGTAGTATCTCATGCGAAGGAATATGGATACATCTTTGGCTCCAGTGAGATCTACGATGGATTGAGCGCAGTTTACGATTACGCTCAGAACGGAGTTGAACTCAAGAATAATATTCGCGATTATTGGTGGAGAAGTATGGTGCATATGCACCAGAATATTGTGGGTATCGACGCTGCAATCTTAATGCATCCTACCACATGGAAAGCCTCCGGGCACGTAGATGCCTTTAACGATCCGCTGATCGACAATAAAGATTCGAAAAAGAGATACCGGGCAGATACCCTAGTTGAGGACTATGCCGAAAAGCTCAATATCAAAGCACAAAAGGAGATTGCAAAGGCCAAAAAACGCTTTGGCGAAGCATTCGATGAGGAGCAATTTGTGACCACAAATCCGCGTGTGGTTGGGTACCTCACCAAAAAGAAAGACGTACTGGAGCGATTAGCACGATCACTTGACAACGAAGACCTGGCCGATGTAAAATCCTTGATCGAAGAATTGGAGATCGCCGACCCGGAAACAGGTTCCAGGAACTGGACCGATGTACGCCAGTTTAACCTGATGTTTGGAACCCAGTTAGGAGCCTCTGCTGAAAGTGCGACCAAGCTTTATTTGCGTCCGGAGACTGCGCAGGGGATCTTCGTTAATTTTCTGAACGTTCAAAAAACCGGTAGGATGAAGATTCCCTTCGGAATAGCACAGACTGGGAAGGCTTTCAGGAATGAGATTGTAGCGAGACAATTCATCTTTCGCATGCGGGAATTTGAACAAATGGAGATGCAGTTTTTTGTGCGACCAGGTGAAGAGATGAAATGGTATGATTACTGGAAGGAAACGCGATTGAACTGGCATCTATCTTTAGGATTGGGAGCTGAAAATTATCGCTTTCACGATCATGAAAAATTGGCGCATTACGCCAATGCCGCCGCCGATATCGAATTCAACTTCCCTTTCGGTTTCAAAGAATTGGAAGGGATCCATTCCCGCACCGATTTCGACTTAAAGGCTCATGAAAAGTATAGCGGTAAAAAACTGCAATTTTTTGACCCGGAACTCAATGAAAGTTATGTTCCTTATGTGGTTGAGACTTCCATTGGCTTGGACCGTATGTTTTTAGCCGTATTAAGTCATTCGTTGCAGGAGGAGACGCTCGACGATGGCAGTACACGTGTAGTGCTTAAATTGCCATCTGTTTTGGCCCCTGTTAAGGCCGCAGTTCTTCCGTTGGTAAAAAAAGACGGTCTGCAGGAGATCGCTCAAAAGATAGTGGATGAACTAGCATGGGACTACAACGTGAGTTACGATGAAAAGGATGCTGTGGGGAGAAGATACCGAAGACAGGATGCTGCCGGAACACCGTTTTGTATCACTGTGGACCATCAAACCAAAGAAGATAATACGGTTACGATTCGGGATCGTGACAGCATGTTACAGGAGCGTATTCCCATCTCAGAGATTGCAGGCAAGATCAAAGAACTGGTTTCAGTTAGGAACTGGTTATCCTAAAATGAGTAAGCCCACCAATTCCGGTGGGCTTTTTTTGTGAGTTTATTTAGGCTGAAAAGCCTAATGACCTATTTTAGCTATTCTCTATTGCGAATTTCGATGATACTCACCGGGTTGGCTTTTTCACAGCGGTTCATCATGCGCAAGCCACCAAAGGTAAACCACACATTGGCCCCATCTTTTTTATACTTTTCTTCCAAATTGATCGGGTCCAGAAAGTAAGGTTTGTCTTCACCTTTAACTTCGATCACGTAAGGACAATCACCTTCCGCCTTAGAGGCGACAATGGTTCCCATTTTAAATCCTTGTTCCATCATTTTTTCTGCGGAAAGTAGATCTTTATGTGTAGTCATTTCTTCTGCTGTAGTTTTTTTTGAAGAACATCCAACCAGGATGATCAGGGATAAAACAAAAAGAGTCGATTTTAAAAAGGTCATACTGAGGTTTTTAAATTTGAGCTAGGTAAATTACAAATAATGTGCCAGTAAAAAGATCGATTCCCAAGACTTTTATTGAAAGATACTGCGTTGATCGGGGCAATAGTCTAGTTGAGGGGTAGAATAAAAATTGATAAGTAATTGTAAATCAAGGTATTTACTCTAATAATTAATACTTGATCTCACTTGTATTTTTTACGAATTGGTAGTATTTTGTAGGTCACTTTTAATACCCCCTTAACAATTCATCTAAAAACGTAAACATGAAAACAAAATTTACCTTTTTTCTGCTTGCTTTTACCTTTGTATTTTCGGTAAGCGCGCAGGAAGCAATTACCGTTCAATCGGAAATGATGCAAGGGCCTATCTATGTGCCCAGCATTGCTGAACAGATTCAGAACGGGACATTCATTCGAGCCAACGACAATCCCGATACCATGGGACACCCTAAAATGAGACTTGGAAATAACGTGGTTCCAGGAAAAGGACTCCCTGTTGAAGGACAAGTAGATCCTTTACTCGTTCTACAACAAAACACAGAGCTTCGTAGAAACAGAGCACCTATTCAAACTTTTGAAACTACCACCAGTACAGCAACACCTTCCGATCCAACAGGAGCGGTAGGACCCAATCATTATGTGGCAGCCTGGAATACCTCGTTCCGAATTTTTGATAAGAGCGGAAACCCATTGACCGCTGCGGCCTCCCTGGCTACTATTTTTCCAGGGAACGCAATAGGGGATCCAATCGTATTTTATGATGCTGCTGCAGATCGATTCGTGATTACGGAATTTGACAACTCTCCGAATGGTTTCAATGTGGCAGTAGCTCAAGGAGCCAATCCGGTCACTAGTGGCTGGCATGTATATACTACCGGATTTGGTACGGGTTCCTTCCCGGATTATACCAAGTTTTCGGTTTGGGCAGACAGTTATGTTGTAACTGCAAACATCGGTTCATCAAACCGGGTGTTCGCCGTAGAGCGAAACGAAATGCTGAATGGAGATCCTGCACAGTTTGTGGCCATGCCACTACCGGGCATAGTCACTTCAGGATTTTACAGCCCACAGGCGTTCCACACTACCGATGCTGCTTTAGCACCTATTGGGACTCCTTGTCCAATCGTCTACTTGCAGGATGATGCCTGGGGTGGAGTTACAACAGATCATTTAAAAGTCTGGAGTGCAGATATCGATTGGGGTGCAGGTACAGGTACAATGAGTGCTGCACAGGTGATCAATACTACTACCGATTTCATCAGCGTATTTGATGGGGGAAGCTTTAGTAATCTACCACAACCTGGTGGTCCAGATATCGATGCCATGCAGGCGACAATTATGAACCAGGCCCAATACCGAAGATTCGGGGGGCACAATTCGGCTGTTTTCAACTTTGTGGTTGACACAGATCCGGGTGGAGGAGAATTGGCTGGAATTCGCTGGTTTGAGCTAAGACAAACTTCCGATGGCCAACCTTGGTCCATCAATATGGAAGGAACCTATACCTCCCCCGTGGGAGGAAAGCACGCATTTGCCGGTAGTATGGCAATGAACTCTGCTGGAGACATAGGATTGGGATACTCTACGGTAAGTACTTCCGAGATGGTCGCAATCTATTATACCGGACGTTTCTCTACAGATCCTCCGGGAGTCATGACCGTCGCTGAAGACCTCATCGCACAAAGTACTGCGAACAATAACAATTTGCGATATGCAGATTATACGCATTTAACCGTGGATCCGGTAGACGATACGTTCTGGCACGTTTCGGAATATTTTAACACCAACCGTCGGGATATCGTAGGACAGTTCATGTTAGCGCCTCCTATGGCTAATGACATTGGAGCTTTGAGTATCGATCAACCTAACTCGGGAACATTGACTAATGCCGAGGACATCGTTATCACGATCAGGAACTTTGGTAGCAACAACATTACCAATCCGGAAGTTCAGTATCAAATCGATGGTGGAACACCTGTCGTGGAAAACTTTGCTGGGACGATCAACGCTGGGACCAACGCACAGTTTACGTTTGCCCAAACTGCCGATCTATCGGCACCGGGCAGTTATGTGATCGACGCCAAAACAAATTTGGCCGGGGATACTAATACCGGTAACGATTCGGCTACAAAAACAGTTACCAACGGTATTGTATACTGTGCTCCTTCCATGGATTGCTCCTTTGGAGACGGATTTACGTTGGTTTCTCTTGAGCAGATCAACAACCCATCCGGATGTGAAGGGTATGCAGACTTTACTAATCTCGTGGCAAATCTTCAACAAGGGGTTACCTACGATCTTACGGTTACCACTGGATATGGAGATCAAAACGTAAAAGTATGGATCGATTTTAACGATGATGGAACCTTCGATAATAGCGAAGTTGTGGTACCTAATTTTGTGATCGCACCAGGACAAATGGCTGGTTCGTTTACCGAAACCGTGGACTTAACTATTCCAGCTGGTGCCACTGTTGGAATGCACAGACTACGCGCCAAGTCGAACTGGCAGGCACCTGTACCTAATGATGCTTGTACAACGACTACCTATGGTGAAACTGAAGATTACACAGCCAACATTGGTCTGTTAGGTGTGGAGGATTTTTCCATTACTAATGCTGAATTGGTTATTGTAAACAAAGAAAACAATCAATTTGAAATTAGCCTGGTAACAAACTTTGACGGAGTTGCTTCGATTACCGTTTACGATCTTCTTGGTCGAACATTGGCATTCAACAATTTGCTGAAAGAAGGAGCCAGTTACAACTATGACCTCGACATGTCGTATGTCTCTTCGGGAGTCTACATGATAAAAGTGGGAGACCAAAGAAGCAATACATACAAAACTGCCAAGATCATTGTCAAGTAAATCTTGATGAGGTATAAGATAAGAGCGGGCATTGTCCCGCTCTTTTTTTTAGAAATAAGCCCGTAATTGAACGGTTCCTGTATGAATGGTTTTGGAGGTCTCACTCTTCCTTCCGAAGTAAGATAAATTAGCATCCAGGTATTTGGTAATTCTTTTCTGAAACAACAAATTCCACGTAAAATTGGTCCCAGGCTGTAATCCCTCCAGCATGGTATAGGCAACAGGTGAGAACGGACTCCCATTGAAATCATTGTTGATGTAATTGAATTCGCCGGAGATCGAAATTTTCTGCACGTTATTGTACGCAAAAGAAACTCCAACCTTTTGTTGCGCAAGTAATTCCATATCTCCAAGCCTGTTCTCCTTGCTCAAATATTGATAGAAAAAATCCAGGCGGGTTTGACGATCGAATAAATAGGAGATCTTTGGGTTGACCTGGTAGCTATCCAGATCGAAATTTCTGTTTTCGAAGTTCTCAGAAATACTCTGGTTATTCCCCAAAATGCCCTTCAGATTTAACAACCAGACCGTCCAGAATTTATGGTTAAAATTCAATTGGTGACTCTGCAGTTTACTCTCTTGCAAACCCAGGGAGATCAAATTACTGCCCGAACTCGAAACAAAGGTATAACTGGTGGTGTATCGCTGCTTGCCTCGGTTGAAGAACAAAGCGTTCCGAAAGTTCAAATTCAACCCGAATTGATCGTCTCCCCCGTCTTTGAAAGGGTTAATATTCGACAAATCATTGGACCTAGCCACCTTGCGATCGATCAAATAGGACGTTTGGTTGTAGAAACGAGAAAGCACCTTTTTAAGCCCCTCAGCATTTACCCATTGCTTGGGGTCCAGGGTTAGGATCTGACTGAATTTATTATTCCTGATTCGTACAAATACCTGGTTGGGTAGCAGCACTCGAACGTACTCTGCCTGATCCTGAAATTGCGCGATCTCAAATTCGTTCAGTTCCTGAACGCCATTCTCGTTGTAGTCGATCCAGGTATAGATGCCCAGACCCGGTTCCACTTGTACATAAGTAAATTCCTGCTGCGGAATCACGCCGCTGTTTGATTCAAGAACGGTATTCAATCGAACGTTCCCTTTCCAAAGAGATTGATTATAGATAAGTCGCGTATTCAAATTTTGCTCATCCTCTTCATCTCCGTCCTCGTCGGTGAGAACTCTATAATTGGCAAATAGTGACAGCTTGGTGGTGGCGGTATTCAGCAAACGTGACTTCAGGAAATAGTCGTTTGAAGTAGATACCTTTTGTAGCAAATTTAAGCGAACGCTGTCGTTTACGCGATATCGATATCCTACCTCAGCAAAAACCTGGGTACTATCACCAATTCCTGTAAATACTTCGTAATTCGAGAATCGTTGACTCACCGGTGAAAGACTGTCGTTGGCAATGGCCTTTACCTGGTTGTCCTCCAGGCTGAATTTACCACCCACCCATCCTTTTTTAATTCCCAGCACGGCCGTTGTATTCAAACGACCGAAATTGGATTTCAGCACATCCGATTCACTATCCAGATAGCTTCCATTAGCAAACAGGTTTAAGGCCCCCAGTCGAATACCTGAATTAAAGACATGACGAATACCTTGAAAATTATCTGAATAATCCAAATTCTCGAAAAGGTAGGTCGCAGTACCCACATCTTTTTTTCTGAACGCCAGCCCTGTTGTCAGTAGACGTTGATCTCCCGTAGGCATATCCAGGTTCCAGTCCCTGTTGAACTCCACTTCATACAGGCGCTCAATATTTCTGAAATCGCGATTTACAAAGTCCAGGCTGGCTAGGGCATCGAGCTGTAAAGTGTCCTGGGTAGATAAAACAGATTGTCGAACCGCCAGCCTTGCACCGTAGCCGTCGTTATCATCGTCATCCAGGCCCGAGAAGAGATTAAGGTCGTTAATACTTCCTGCAAGTTCAAAGTTAAGATGGGTTTTTTCTGATGGGCGATAAGAACCATGAACACCTCCAATCTGCAATTTAACAGGAGCATTGAGTTGAATGATGGGTTCGTAATTTCCCTGTGGGACGCCTGCCACCGGAGGTACGAACTCGAAGATCCGGCTAATGGAACTTTCCTGGGAGATGATGTAGTTCCCATTGTTTTCTCCAACCAAACTGAAACGTACATTGAACAGCTCGTCTTCAGGATTATTGGAAAAGACAAAAATCTCCATCCCGTTAAAATCTTCTTTTCTATACAAAATCTTATTTTCTGAAAAGGTATCCGGCACCGCAGATGGGGCGGTCATCAAGTCCATGTCATCACCGGCGGCTCCAAGGATGGCTACCTGTTCTTCGGTGAGATTTTGCTGCAAAGGTTGATTTTTCGCATCATTTTCAGAGTAAACATAAGCACCAATATTCAACTTTTCGCTGGTAAATCTACCTCCGCCATAGCCGATAAACCGAGTGAAATTCCTATCGGTATATTGATACTCCACCGTAATTCGCATGTTCGCCGTAATGGGATAGGTTGCATTGAATCGAATTTCTCCAGCGTTATAATCGATCACATAGTCTTCATTTTCGCCCCGCTTCAGCAACAACCCATTTACATATACACGTTCACTTCCCGAAACTATAAGAATGAAAAGTTCTCCGTTGGGGCCAATAAGCTTGTAAGGACCCTGGTTACCTTCCTGCCCGGTGAATTTACTTTGTTGGAATACGCCTCTCACCAGGGCTCCGCTTGCAAATGCCGACGATTTAGACCCATCCTCATTTTCAAGACTTCCACTGAGGGAAATACCCTGTACTTTTTTCCTGAAACGACCAAAATAAGTATCTGTATTGGCCAGATCGACGTCGCCTGCACGAATATTCCAGTTCTTACCATACAGTTCGATGAAGATTTGGTCGAACTCATCCAGACTTTGAGAATAGCCCCCTTCCTGGGTTGGGATATTGGCATCCTGTATGGAAGCCCTGATGTTCACTTTTTCACTCAATTTGCCCGTGATCTGCAGGTCGAGCTCACTGTTTACAACTGCATTTTGATTGTTGCCTATGGTGATGCCCCTTGTAATACTACCTAGGGCATTAAGACCGTCGAATGGTGTGTTTTCAGTATCACGATTGCTTTTTTCCAATGCATAGAGCTGGTCGATACTACCGGTATTTTCCACAATGATCTTTGGATCCAGCTGAAAATAATCCTTGGTAAGAAATTCAGGAAAGGGGAGGTATTTTATTTGAAGGGAATCGTGTTCATCCAATACATCCTTACCAAAGAAAACTTGTCCTTTGCCATAGTCAACACGATATCTCAACGGACTTAATGGAAGTCCATTTTTCCTAAAAACCTGAAATTCCTGAGGATTGATACCCGAACTGTCCAACATAATACTATCCCGTACCGCGTAGGTCGCCGATCTGTAATTCGAAATAGTATCTTGTCCAAAGCACGTAAGTACCGTGAAAAACAGCAATAGATTGAGATACAATTTCATTAGTACTACAACTTACGGGAAAGGCTTTTATTTTGTTGATTGTTTTCTGAAAACCTTCGGTTGGATGCTTTCGTAAATATACATTCTTATTTATTTTAGCCGTACTTCCAAAATCACCCTAGCATGAAGATCATCTCTTACAACGTCAATGGAATTCGCGCCGCCATGCGAAAAGGCTTCACCAATTGGCTAAAGGCTACTACTCCGGATGTCTTGTGTGTTCAGGAGACGAAGGCGAATGAAGATCAGGTGGAAGTAGCTCACATTGAAGCTGCCGGTTACCCATATCACTACTGGTTTAGCGCACAAAAGAAGGGATACAGCGGCGTGGCAATATTCTGCAAAAAAGAACCCAGACACATTCAATACGGAACAGGGATCGATTCTATGGACTTCGAAGGAAGAAACTTGCGAGTTGATTTTGATGAGGTGTCTATCATGAGCCTGTATCTGCCCAGCGGCACGAACGTGGCGCGTCTGGACCATAAACTGGAGTACATGGCCCTATTTCAGGATTATATCAACCAGCTCAAAAAAGATCGTCCAAATCTTGTGATCTGTGGTGATTACAATATTTGTCATGAGGCTATCGATATCCACGACCCGGTGCGGAATAAAAATGTTTCGGGATTCTTACCCGTAGAACGGGAGTGGATCGGGAATTTTATCGAAAGTGGATTCATTGATAGCTTTCGCTATTTCAATAAAGAACCTCATAATTATACCTGGTGGAGCTACCGCGCTAATTCCAGGGCCAACAATAAAGGCTGGCGTATCGACTACAACATGGTTGCTCAACCTTTACAAGAAAATCTGAAAAGAGCCGTTATACTACCGGAAGCTCATCATAGTGACCATTGTCCGCATATGGTAGAGCTATCGTTCTAAAAGACCAACCCCAAATTCAAATAGAATATTATGATCCAGAAATTTTTCTTCGGAATTGTCCTCTCATTGCTTTTAACTTCCTGCGTTTCATCAAAGATCTACGACGACCTGAAAGCGAAACATGATGCATTGAAAGTGGAAAACGAAGCTTTAATGGCTCGATTGGATGCCAGCAGCCGAACTTCGGGATATTCCGTCTCAAATTTACAAAAGGAGATTGACCGATTAAATGCTGAAAAGACACGTATGGCTATGGAAATGGAAGCGGCAAAGAACAATTATGAACGAATGAAAGCGTCATACGATGCCCTGGAGGCCAACAGTTCCAGTGCCCTCTTGGCGAACATGGAACGAAACCGGAAATTGCTGGAAGAGCTAGAGGCTAAAGAAAAAGCCCTGGCAGCTGAAGAAACAAGACTTAAGACCTTGGAGAGACAATTGGCCGATCGTTCTGGTAGGGTGGAAGAACTGGAAGGAATTATCGCGGCCAAAGATGCTAGGATGCGAGCCTTAAAAGATGCCATATCTTCGGCTCTTACGAATTTTGAGGGCAACGGACTCACTATCGAACAGCGGGATGGTAAAGTGTATGTATCCATGGAAAACAAATTGCTTTTCGAAAGTGGTAGCTGGGCAGTAAATACACGAGGAACCGAAGCCGTAAGAGCATTGGGGAATGTGCTTGCCCAAAATAGGGAGATCGCGGTGCTCATTGAAGGACATACCGATAATGTCCCATATGGCGGAAACGGTAATATAAAAGACAATTGGGATCTATCCACCAAACGCGCAACGGCCATTGTGGAGATTCTAACCAGAAATCGTGAAATCCCTAAGGAAAACTTAACGGCAGCGGGCCGAGGGGAACATGCACCGGTTGCGTCGAACAGCACGAATGAAGGCCGTTCGAAAAACCGAAGAATTGAAGTTATTTTAACACCCAAACTGGACGAGATCACTAAATTGCTCAACGAAATTTAAAATTGTCACTCTAAGCCGTGCCGTAAGTGCAGTCGAGCAATCTATTTACATGAAATACACCAACCTTCCAAATACCGATCTTACCATTAGTAAGATTTGCCTGGGCAGTATGACCTGGGGAGAACAGAATACAGAGCGTGAAGCCCATCAACAACTCGATTTTGCCTTGGATAAAGGGGTTAACTTTATCGATACTGCCGAAATGTATGCAGTTCCGGCTTCGCAGAAGACCCAAGGCCTCACTGAAAAATACATCGGAACCTGGCTCTCCAAAACAGGAAATCGTGACAAGGTCGTCTTGGCCAGCAAGATCTCAGGGCCCAATCGTCCGTTCGAGTACATTCGAAAACCCCTGGATTTCAGTCGGAGATCACTGGATGATGCTTTGCACCAAAGTTTAAGGCGACTGCAAACAGATTACCTGGACCTTTATCAGTTGCATTGGCCGGAGCGAAAAGTGAACATTTTCGGTAAGCGGGATTATGACCATCGTGGCAACGAGGCATGGGAGGATAATCTGGGAGAGATCCTCGAACGCATGGAGGTCTATGTTAAGGAAGGCAAGATTCGGTACATTGGACTAAGCAATGAAACTCCGTTCGGGCTTATGCGATATATGGAAGAACACCGCAATGGGAAATTGAAAATGGTATCTACTCAAAACGCCTACAATTTACTGCAGCGACGGGATGAGTTAGGACTTACAGAAATTCTACACATGGAGCAGATAGGATACCTGGCATATTCACCTTTAGCTTTTGGGGTGCTTTCCGGGAAATACCTCAATGGGAAGATGCCAGCCAAATCACGGGTGACCTTATTTCCCAGTTATCGCAGGTACAGCACGGAAATAGCTGCAATAGCCACCCAGAGCTATTTGGACATAGCAAACAAGTATGGCGTGAGCCTCACTCAAATGGCCCTTGCTTTTGTGAATGATCGCCCATTTGTCACTTCAAATATCATTGGCGCCACCTCCCTGGAACAGCTTTCAGAAAATATAGAAAGTATCAACCTAACTCTTTCCGAAGAGATCTTGGAGGAGATCGAGAAAGTTCATTCAAAGATGCCAAATCCGGCTCCTTAGCCAAAGAGGTGCTTCACGACATCCTGTACCTTGGCCACTTTGATAATTTCAATGCCATAGTTGCGTTTTGGAAGTTTGCAGTGTTTGGAGATCACGATGCCCGAAAAGCCCAGTTTTTCGGCTTCGAGTATGCGTTGGTCGATACGGGTCACAGGTCGAACTTCGCCGGCCAGCCCTATCTCTGCAGCGAAGCACATTCTTTTGTCGACCGCAATGTCTACATTGGATGACAATACTGCACTAACGACCGCCAGATCGATGGCAGGATCATCTACAGATATTCCACCGGTAACGTTTAAAAACACATCCTTCGCACCTAACTTGAAACCAGCTCGCTTTTCTAAGACGGCCAGGATCATGTTCAATCGTCGTGCATTGTATCCGGTGGCACTGCGTTGAGGTGTTCCATAAACCGCTGTACTCACCAGTGCCTGGATCTCGATCATCAAGGGTCGCAACCCCTCCAGGGTCGCAGCGATGGCCGTTCCGCTCAATCCTTCTTCATTTTTGGAAATAAGTATTTCTGAAGGATTGGCCACTTCACGCAGTCCTTCTCCTTGCATCTCGTAAATACCCAACTCATTGGTACTTCCAAACCGATTTTTATTGGCTCTTAGGATACGATAAATATGATTCCTGTCTCCCTCAAACTGCAGGACAGTATCCACCATATGCTCCAGGATCTTCGGTCCCGCAATGTGGCCGTCCTTGGTGATATGACCAATAAGAATGACGGGAGTTTCGGTCTCCTTGGCGAATTTGATAAGCTCTGCGGTCGATTCTCGGATTTGAGAAATACTTCCCGCGCTGCTATCGATATGATCTGTATGGAGCGTTTGAATAGAATCGATAACGACAATATCGGGTTCGAGTTCTGTGATATTCCTGAAAATACTTTGTGTCTTTGTTTCGGTTAGGATAAAACACTGTTCAGCATTGGGATGAATTCGCTCTGCACGCATTTTAATCTGCTGCAGGCTCTCCTCTCCACTTACGTACAGGGTTTTATAGGGTAACTCAAGCGCTACCTGTAACATGAGAGTACTTTTACCAATTCCCGGTTCCCCTCCAAGCAGCGTTAACGAGCCGGGGACCAATCCGCCTCCCAGAACTCGGTTCAGTTCACCATTTCGGGTATCGATACGAGCTTCGGCTGTGGAGGTTATCTCGGAGATACGCTGCGGTTTGGCCACTCGCTTTACCGAGGCACTTTCGTCCCTCCATCCGCTTTTTTCAGCTTTCTGAATAACCTCCTCGACAATGGTATTCCACTCTTTACAGGAGGTACATTGCCCCTGCCATTTTGCAAACTGACTTCCGCAGTTCTGACAAAAAAAAGTAGTTTTGGTCTTAGCCATAATTCTTTCAGCTAAAATAGAACATTTAGGCAAGTCCTATTCCAAGATGGTGATGATATAGATGAATTCCCGATGTGTCGATCCAGTTTGAAATGTGGTTTCAGAAACCAAAATCTTCCTTGATCTTATCGGCTTTGTCGAGCATAAGATCGGTGGTAATAAAATCTACCTCCTCCTTATCGAAGGCTCCCTGGAACGTCCGCATGGCCTTTTTAGGTTCTCCCACTTCTTCGTAATAACGGCCTAAATAGTAATCTCCCAAGACGGTATCTGGATATTGTCGCTTTGCCAATGTGGCTATCTCACGAAGCGACTCCCATTGTTTCTTTTTTTCGCAAGCGGTGGCAGTAGCGATAAAATCATTGATTCGAATTGGATTTGTCAAACCAAATAAGTCCTCAATGGTTTTATACTTGTCCAACAAATACTGGTGAATGGGTGTCTCCATTTTCAGAAGGACGTCGTTGTATTCTTGTTTCGAAATAGGGCGATAAACCGAGAAAATTTTCTCCATGGCCGAAGGTATTGCCCTAGCTACCAGGGAATAATGAGTAGCACCTTCGAAGTTGTCGAAGTAGTAGGAGAAGGAATCACTATTCAATGGGCTCAAGGATTTGTTGAGGGATTCGCTAATCTCCATCAAGTCTTTTATGTCATCGGATCCGGTTGCCAGATAATAGAATAACTTGGACTGGATATTGGGAATTCGCGTTGGTAAGCGATCATCCATCATGGGAGCCAGGTCGGGACTCAGGCTAATGTAACCATTGAACAAGGGTGGATCCTTAAACAAATAATAATTGATAAAATTCGCTGTAAAGTCGTGTCCTACGATGATGGTGAATTTGGCAGTTCGAAAGCTGCTATCGATGTAAGGCATAAGCTCCAGGCCAAGGAACTCAAAAAAGTCGGCCCCTTGCTCCGCTGGCATGAAATTGGTGTCGTCGTAGTTGCAATCGTCGTATCGTGTATCTCCCTGCATCACTCCAACCACAATGCTTTCTGGCATGTCCTCCCAATAACCGAAGTAATCCACATTCCCGGCTACTGGTTCGAACAGGTAGTTAGCATCCAGGACCAATACGATAGGATATACTTTGTCCACATTTTCTTCATAATCCCTGGGTAACTGGATTTTCAACCTCCGTGAACCGTCGAGCTTCAGGGAAGTGAACTCTTCATAAATGATCTTCGATTGGGCAAAACCAGTAGTAAATAGCAGTAAGCTGATAGCAGTAAGCAGGATTCTTTTCATCTTCACAAATTTTGAGGTAGGTAAGATAGTAAATTTTAAAAATTGTAGTGGCTACAGGCGCTTCCGATTATAGATGGGAAGTACGATGAACGAGAAAACTCCGGATGCGATTATATAAAGTATGTTGGAAGTCCAAACAATCCATCCCAAGGCCGTTCCTACTGTCTCTTGAATACCAAAAACCAGGAGGATACCGGCTATTGCAAGCGGGTAATAACCAAAGCCACTATTGGTGAATGCGAAGGTAAAACTCCCTACTACGAAAGTAATGATCACAACCCCCAGCTCGATTCCAGCCGTGGCTTCCAGGGCAAGGGTAGATACATAGAATGAGGCTATATATAATATCCAGATGATGAAGGATTGAACGAGGAAGTTCCATTTTCTCCGCATCTTTAAAATACTCAAGATCCCTTCCTTTAATCCTGAGAGCAACTCCTTGATCTTCTTACTGAAACCACTTTGAGAGTACTTCAGGAATAGAACAAATAGGACCAATAGAGCGAGGAGGCCTGCCAGAGCTAGTCCGATCTCCTTTAGGGGCACTTTTTCAGTGATAAAGGCATAGAGGGAATCGAATTGGAGGGTAAGGGCAATTAGTGTAAATATCATGAGGAATAACAAGTCTATCACGCGTTCGGAGATGATAGTCCCAAATCCTTTGTCGAATGGTACTTTTTCATAGGTGCTTAAAACGACTGCCCGTGATACTTCCCCCGATCGGGGAATGAAAATATTCATGAGGTAGGCTATGGAAACCGCAAAGAAATTGTTGAGTAGTTTGGGTTTGTAACCCATGGGTTCTAGCATCAGGTTCCAACGGTAGGCCCGTATCAAATGGCTAATAACACTTAACACTACAGCCACTCCCACAATCCAATAGTTCGCATTTTTCAAGTAGGAGAAAACCTCTTCCTTTTGTTCCGGGGTATATTTGGAATAAAAATACCACATCAGGAAGAAGCCCAATCCAAGCGGAAGGGCGATCTGCAGGAATTTAGAGATCGATTTCTTCAAACTATTTGAGCAAGTTGTGCTGATTAGGAAATACCAAAGCAGGTTTGTGCTTTTTGGCTTCCTCGACGGTCATGATGGCATAGGTGATTAGAATGAGGATGTCGCCAGGGGCTACCTTCCTGGCCGCCGCTCCATTGAGGGTGATCTCACCACTATTTCTAGGACCAGGAATAGCATAGGTTTCCAGGCGTTCACCATTATTGTTATTCACTATTTGAACCTTCTCACCTTCCAGGATATTCGCAGCATCCATGAGATCCTCATCAATGGTAATACTTCCTATATAATTAAGATCTGCACCAGTAACTTTTACTCGATGGATCTTCGATTTTACTACGTGAATTTGCATGGGGCAAAGATAAATAAATAGGGTTAATTGAGAGCGATGTTATCAATGAGCCGTACCTCTCCGGCAAAGACCGCGATAAACGCCCTATATGTATTTCCTTTTCGTTTGCGAATGGCGGTGCGTAAATTTTTTACATTGGCGATCTCGAAATATTCCAACCGAAGCGTTTTATTGTTTCTGAATCGTTCTTCCACCCAAAATTGAACATGTGCTATGGAGTGAGTGGGGAATCTTCTCCTCGCCTCAAGTAGTGTCTCATAGATAAAAGAGGCTTCTTTGAACTGGGCTGGGGTGAGTCTCTTGTTCCTGGAACTCATCGCCAAACCATGAGGTTCTCTCACGATTTTACAGCCAATGATCTTCACCGGGAGTTTTTCGATAGCGACTAACTTTTTTACGATCTGTAGCTGTTGAAAATCTTTTTCACCGAAGTACGCTTTGTGCGGCTCGATAGCACGGAATAATAGATTGAGTACGGTGCCCACGCCGTTGAAATGTCCTTTGCGGTATTTTCCCTCCATTTGATGCTCAAGGCCTCCAAAACGATATCTTTTTGCACGCACCTTCCCGCTGTAGAGTTCTCGGGGTTCCGGCGCAAATATGAGGATGGTACCCTCAAATTTATTGAGCAGTTTAGTGTCTTCCACCAACGTTCGCGGGTATTTATCCAGGTCGCGGGTATTATCAAATTGAGTGGGGTTTACAAATATGCTCACCACCACTACATCATTTTCCCGTAGCGCCCTCGCCACCAAAGTTAAATGTCCTTGGTGCAGGGCTCCCATGGTTGGGACCAGCCCGATGGAGCGGTTTTTATTTTTCTGCGTGAGCAGTTCCTTGTGTATCAATTCTCTTTCGTGAAAAATCATAGAAGTTGAAAATCGAGCAAAATTAAGTTATTGGGCGCAATCTGCATAAAATTTCGTAATTTTGCATGCTTTAATGAATAGCCAGTAAAGTATACCTTATGAAAGATAAAAGAATCTTGTATGTTTCTTCTGAAGTGATCCCTTATCTTCCGGAGACCGAGATTTCTTCAATGTCGTTTGAAGCTCCCCGAATGGTCAACAGCAATGGTGGACAAATTCGCATATTCATGCCTCGTTACGGCAATATCAACGAGCGCCGTCATCAACTCCATGAAGTGATTAGATTATCTGGAATGAACCTGGTCATCAACGACCTGGACATGCCGTTGATCATCAAAGTGGCTTCCATTCCCAAAGAGCGGATGCAGGTGTACTTCATAGATAATGAAGACTATTTCAAACGCAAAGCAACCTACGCCGATGAGAATGGCAATTTCTTCGAAGACAACGATGAACGAGCCATTTTCTTTGCCAAAGGGGTGATCGAAACCGTTAAAAAGCTGAACTGGTCTCCAGACATCATTCACGTACATGGATGGCTGGCGTCTTTTCTGCCACTTTACCTAAAGACCTATTACAGCAATGAACCCCTCTTCGAGAATAGTAAAATTGTGACATCGGTATACAATCATGGCTTCGAAGGAACGTTAAATAAGGAACTGATCCAGAAAATCAAATTTGATGGGATTGATGATGAACAAGTTGAACACCTGGCCACACCGGACTATTTCAGTGTGATGAAAAGTGCCGTGGATCACAGTGATGCGGTAATTATAGGTTCCAACGATTTGTCTTCACAGTTTCAAACCTATCTTAAGAAATTGGAAAAGCCTGTGTTAAAGTATCACAATATGGAAGAGTTTTCTCAGGCTTATTTAGACTTTTACCAATCGAAAGTATTAGACTAAAAACATTGCTGAATTTATGAAGCTGAACTACTTTTTGCCCAGAATAGGGGTTATATTATTGGTAATCGTTACACTGGCTTCCTGCGAAGAGGATTTTACAAATATTGCCACCGACATCATTGATCAGAATTTCAACACCGAATTTGACGACAGCAGAACGGTTCGAGCCTATAGCAAGAAAATTGCTTCGGTACAATCCAACAATCTTCCGGCATATCAGTTAGGGATCTACAACGATCCGGTCTATGGCAAGACCACCGCCAATCTGTTGTCTCAGGTTGTTTTGGGAACAGGAGACA
The DNA here is from genome assembly GCA_013043825.1 of Flavobacteriaceae bacterium. Lineage (GTDB taxonomy): Bacteria > Bacteroidota > Bacteroidia > Flavobacteriales > Flavobacteriaceae > Aureisphaera. Next base: position 13,717 of record JABDNM010000143.1, on the reverse strand, counting down.
CCAATCCGGATTTTGGGGACTGCACTGTTTTAGACAGCGTAGTACTCTATCTCCCATTTTTCAATGAGGAAACCGTGGTAGATACAGTTTCAACCTTTACCCTGGATTCAATCTTCGGAGATTCTCCCATCGATATAGCGATTTATGAGTCGAATTACTTTTTGAGAGACCTGGACCCCGACCTGGGGTTTGAAGAAGTTCAAAGGTATTACTCAGACCAGGGTCCTTTATTTGAATCACAGATATTCAACATGGGATTCAGTAATCTCATTTATACCATAGAGGATTTTACTCCCAGTGCCGAGCCTCATCAAATTTTGGTCTCGACGACCAACGAGGCAGGAGAGACCGTTGAAACTATTCAGCAACTGCCGCCAGGGATCCGTGTACAACTTCCTATTGAGTTTTTCGAAGAGAAGATCATTCAGAACGAAGGAAGTATATCGCTCTTGAACAACAATAACTTCCGTGAATTTTTCCGCGGACTCTATTTCAAAGTAACTTCCACTTCAGAGGAGGGAAACCTGTTCCTGTTCGACCTGGACGATTCAGATAATGACCCATTGAACGACGCCCGAATTAATTTGTACTACAGTTTCAACTCCCTGCAAGGCGAAGAGATGTGTGGGGATGAAGGATTGGATGAATTTGAGGGAGACCTGGAATTGCTCTTCAATGCAATTTCGGTGAATGTCTTCGAGGATGACGTGCCTTTTCAAATAACCAACGCGCTGGAGAACGCCAATACCAGTGAGGGAGAGGAAACACTTTATGTACGTGGCGGCGAAGGCATCGTAACTGTGATCGAGTTGTTTGGAGATGATTTGGATGGAAATGGTGTAGCCGATGAACTGGATGATTTAAGAGACAAAGCATGGCTTATCAATGAGGCTAACCTCATCTTTTATGTAGATCAAAACACTATAAATGGAGGCTCGGCTGAACCGGAGCGACTGGTGATCTACGATACGAAAAATAATCGCTTGCTGGCAGATTTCAACACCGATCTTACTTCAAATCTTTCGCCGGTAGATGCATTTACCGATCACTTAGGTAGATTGGAACGAGGAAGCGATGGGAATGGAGAATTTTATAAGATCAGGATCACTTCCCATCTTAGTAATATCATTAATAACGACTCACTCAATGTTCCTTTAGGGCTCATTGTTAGTCAGAATGTCACGGTACCGGGCTTTCGGGAATTACGGGATTCCATTGTTCCTAGAGAGGGAGTAATTATCACCGAGGTGCCTAGCACTAGTGTGATCGCACCGCAGGGAACGGTACTCTTTGGAAATTCGACCACCAATATGGAGAAGCGCTTGAAGCTTCAAATTTATTATACTGAACCTCAATAATTCAATTCTATGTGTGGCATCGTAGGTTACATCGGCAATAAAGAGGCATATCCTATCATACTGAACGGCTTAAAGCGTTTGGAGTATAGGGGATATGATAGTGCCGGAGTTGCGCTGTACGATGGTACAACTATCCAGATGGCGAAAACCAAAGGAAAAGTAGCCGATCTGGAAGCTCGCGTGGCCAAGGAAATTGCAACCAGCGGTAAACTGGGAATAGGTCATACCCGTTGGGCAACCCATGGAGTTCCCAACGATATCAACTCGCATCCCCATTATTCGAATAGCGGTGACCTGGTGATCATTCACAATGGGATCATCGAAAACTACGCATCCATTAAAAAGGAATTGATCAATCGAGGATATACTTTTAAAAGTGATACCGATACCGAAGTTTTGGTCAATCTCATTGAAGAGATCAAAAAGAAGGAGAATGTGAAACTGGGGAAAGCAGTACAGATCGCATTAAACCAGGTAATTGGGGCTTATGCCATTGTTTTATTCGACAGAAATAAACCCGATGAGATCGTCGTAGCCAAGTTGGGAAGTCCATTGGCGATAGGAATTGGAGATGAAGAGTTTTTCGTAGCAAGTGATGCCACGCCCTTTATTGAATTCACGAACAATGCCATCTACCTGGAAGACGAGGAAATGGCAATAATTCGGCTGAAGAAAGGTGTCAAAGTTCGCAAGATTAAAGACGATAGCCTGGTAGATCCGTACATCCAGGAATTACAATTGAACCTGGAACAGATTGAAAAAGGGGGGTACGACCATTTTATGCTGAAGGAGATCTATGAGCAACCCTCTGTGATCAAGGATACCTATCGTGGCCGACTGTTGGCCGACCAGGGAATTATTAGGTTGGGTGGTCTGGAAGATCATATCAAGAAGTTCACCAATGCGCAACGTATCATTATCGTAGCATGCGGAACATCCTGGCATGCCGGACTAGTTGCCGAATACATCTTTGAGGAATGGGCACGTATCCCGGTGGAAGTTGAATATGCTTCCGAATTCAGATACCGGAACCCGATCATTTCAGATAAAGACGTCGTTATTGCGATCTCCCAAAGTGGTGAGACCGCAGATACTTTGGCTGCCATTAAACTAGCCAAGCAACGCGGGGCATTTGTTTATGGAGTCTGTAACGTAGTGGGTTCAACTATTTCACGAGAAACTGATAGCGGCACTTACACACATGCCGGACCTGAAATTGGTGTGGCTTCAACCAAGGCATTCACAACGCAGATCACGGTTCTTACCATGATCGCCCTTCGATTAGCCAAGGACAAAGGTTCCATATCTCAAAGTGATTATATGAAACACCTCCGGGAATTGGAAATGATCCCTACCCTCGTGTCTGAAGCTTTGAAAGAGGAAGAAAAAATAAAGGAGATCGCTGCGGTATTTAAGGATGCGCGTAATTTCCTATACCTTGGAAGAGGGTACAACTTCCCAGTGGCTTTAGAAGGCGCTCTAAAACTAAAGGAGATCTCCTATATCCATGCCGAAGGCTATCCAGCCGCCGAAATGAAGCATGGCCCTATTGCCCTAATCGATGAGCAAATGCCTGTAGTGGTGATTGCCGTGAACAGCAATCATTACGAAAAAGTGGTGAGTAACATCGAAGAGATAAAAGCTCGAAAAGGGAAGATCATCGCTGTGGTAACGGAAGGCGACACCGAAGTGAAAGAACTTGCAGACTACATCATGGAGGTACCGCGAACCCCGGAAAGTCTGAGTCCGTTGGTAACCACCATCCCCTTACAGTTGCTCTCTTACCACATTGCTCTTATGCTGGGCAAAAATGTGGACCAACCCAGAAACCTGGCCAAATCGGTCACGGTAGAATAAACTTGAATTAGGATATTAGAAGTTGGAAGCTGGATCAATCGCATCTGCAGTTGAGGTCTTCTGCAATTTCTTCACAGGTTTGATCAAACGGACTTGAAACGTTTAGTTCTGAACATAGTGGCAGATTATCCGGCGAACAAGCTGTGATGTATAGGCCCAGAATAAGAATGGTTTTTTTCATAAGAAGTAGTTCAAAGTTAAATATACAAAATTGATTATCTGCTAAACGGCCCCTATTCTTTAGGTCCGGGCAGGGATGGAAGTGGCATCCCCTGAAGTAAGTTTACGCTACTTCAGGGATACAGCGAACAGCCCGGCTCTCTGAAGTTTTTTGAACTTTAAAACTCAGGAGAGGCCCGCCTAAAAAACCTTCAAAAAATTATTGAAATGGGTTGGAAAATTGAGTTAGAAAAAACTATCTTTGCACCGATTTTAGGGGTAGTAAAAATGGCCTCTAACAGTACTAAAAAATAAATACTTAGCGCATGTCACAAGTAACAGGTAAAGTTGCACAAATCATCGGCCCGGTAGTGGATGTAGAGTTCGCCAGCGGCGTTGATCTTCCAAAAATCTTTGACTCTCTGGAGGTGGATAACAATGGATCATTGTTGATCTTAGAAGTACAGTCTCATATTGGGGAAAGCACCGTTCGTACCATTTCGATGGATTCGACCGATGGATTGAGCCGTGGAGTGGATGCTGTAGCAACTGGAGCACCTATACAAATGCCTATTGGAGAGGATGTTTACGGACGTCTTTTCAACGTGATTGGAGATGCGATCGATGGAATTGGTAACTTGCCAAAAGCCGGAGCGAATGGACTGCCGATTCACCGTGAAGCGCCGAAATTTGAAGATCTTTCTACTTCTACCGAAGTGCTCTTTACCGGGATCAAGGTGATCGACCTCATCGAGCCTTACGCCAAAGGGGGTAAGATTGGATTGTTTGGTGGAGCGGGAGTAGGTAAGACCGTATTGATCCAGGAATTGATCAATAACATCGCCAAGGGACATGGAGGATTGTCTGTATTTGCTGGTGTAGGAGAACGTACCCGTGAAGGAAATGACTTGTTGCGTGAGATGTTGGAATCTGGAATTATCAAATACGGAGATGACTTTTTGCATTCCATGGAAGCCGGAGGATGGGACTTGAGCAAGGTTGATAAAAAAGCGATGAAACAATCGAAAGCGACCTTCGTTTTCGGTCAGATGAATGAGCCTCCCGGAGCTCGTGCTCGTGTGGCCCTTTCAGGATTGACCATTGCCGAGTATTTCCGTGATGGAGCCGGTGACGGACAAGGGAAGGACGTTCTGTTCTTCGTGGATAACATATTTAGATTTACACAGGCAGGTTCTGAGGTATCGGCCCTATTGGGACGTATGCCTTCTGCAGTAGGATATCAGCCAACCCTGGCCACGGAGATGGGCGCTATGCAGGAACGAATTACTTCCACCAAGAAGGGATCAATTACCTCGGTACAGGCGGTATATGTTCCCGCAGATGACTTGACAGACCCGGCGCCGGCGACTACTTTTGCCCACCTGGATGCAACTACTGTATTGTCTCGTAAGATCGCTGAGTTAGGAATTTATCCAGCGGTGGATCCTTTGGATTCAACGTCGCGAATTTTGACCGCCGACATCCTTGGGGATGAGCATTATAATTGCGCTCAGCGTGTAAAAGAATTATTGCAGCACTATAAGGAGCTACAGGATATCATTGCCATCCTGGGGATGGAAGAATTGTCTGAAGAGGATAAGTTGGCCGTAGGTCGTGCACGTCGAGTACAGCGTTTCTTGTCCCAGCCGTTCCATGTAGCCGAACAGTTTACAGGGATCCCGGGAGTATTAGTAGATATCAAGGATACCATAAAAGGATTTAACATGATCATGGAGGGTGAATTGGATCACCTTCCCGAGGCGGCTTTTAACTTGAAAGGAACGATCGAAGAAGCGATCGAAGCCGGCGAGAAAATGTTGGCGGAAGCCTAATAAAAAATTGTCACACCGCCCGCCCGCCCAAACCAGAACGGGCATGGCAGTCGGGGTGTTAATATAAACACATATGTACCTAGAAATTGTAACCCCGGAAGCATCTTTGGTTAGTGGTGAAGTGGAAAGCGTCACCGTTCCCGGTGTAAATGGAGAATTTCAAATGTTGAACAATCACGCTGCTATCGTCTCTTTGTTGGGACCTGGGAAGGTGAAATTTGCCGGAAGCCCTACCATTGCCGAAGGCTTTGAGAAGAAGTTTACCCAGGCAGAGGGAAAATGGGTGCTTGAAATAAATAGCGGTACTGTGCAGATGAGCGACAATCGAGTGATCGTATTGGCCGACTAGATGAACACATCAATAAGATAAAACCAACGCCTTTCTCTTCGGAAGGCGTTTTTTATTATCTATCGAAAACACCTTAGCAAGTCTGGTGGATTTCCTGTTTACTGCTCTTCAACTTAATGAACTAATTTGGTAACTTCGTAAATTCAATCTCCATACATTTCAGTATGTCCAATTTAGACACTTCGTCCATCGCATTCCAGGAGCCAGGAATGTTTGAAGAAACCCGTTTCGAAAAAATTCATAATGTCCAGTTCAATTCTTCTTCGGAAGCATCCATCTTAGTTGCTCGGGAGATCGCAGAGCTCATTCAGGATAAACAAGAGGAAGGTAGAAATTGTGTGTTGGGACTGGCAACAGGTTCCTCACCCATCAAAGTGTATGAAGAATTGGTTCGACTTCATCAAGAGGAGGGATTAAGTTTTAAGAACGTGATTACCTTCAACCTCGATGAGTACCTTGGAATGGATCCCGGGAACTTACAGAGCTACCATTACTTTATGCATGAGCATCTCTTTAATCACGTGGATATACCTCCAGAACAGGTGCATATTCCCGACGGACGGGTAGACCCCGACCAAATTAGGCAGTATTGCCTGGATTATGAGGCAAAGATCAAGGAGGCAGGCGGCTTGGACTTTCAACTATTGGGCATTGGACGCACGGGACACATTGGGTTCAATGAGCCTGGGTCTCATGTTAATTCGGGAACACGTGTTATCAACCTCAATCATATCACAAGGGTGGACGCTGCACCGGCTTTCCAGGGGATAGATCATGTGCCCAAGAAAGCCATTACTATGGGCATAGGCACTGCCAAAAGCGCCCACAGGATCGTACTACTGGCCTGGGGTAGCAATAAGGCTGCGATCGTTCAAGAGACCATCGAAGGAAAGATCACCGCCCAGGTTCCGGCATCCTACCTGCAGGAACATACCAATACTACCTTTGTTCTAGACCAGGCCGCATCATCTCAATTAACCCGTATCAATACACCCTGGCTTGTTGGCCCCTGCGAATGGGCTTCCCATTTGAAGTTAAAAGCGGTGGTTTGGCTGAGTATCCTACTCGATAAATCGGTCTTAAAATTAACCGATAAGGACTATACAGATCATGGAATGGCTGGTTTGCTGGCTGAAGTGGGTTCGGCATACGAGCTGAATATTGAAATGTTCAACAGGCTGCAGCATACCATTACCGGATGGCCGGGAGGAAAGCCTGGAGCAGATGATACCAATAGGCCGGAACGTTCGGAACCAGCCAAAAAAAGAGTAATCGTCTTTAGTCCGCATCCCGACGACGACGTAATTTCCATGGGGGGAACCCTGGAGCGCTTGATATCGCAGGGACATGAAGTTCATGTGGTCTATCAAACCTCTGGAAATATTGCCGTTACCGATGACGATGCCTTAAAATTTGCCAAGATAGCCCTGAGCCTGAACCCGGAATCGAAATCGGTGCAGAGTATTGTTCAATTCCTTCTGAATAAGAACGAAAACGACCTGGATACTCCTGAAGTGCGTAATATAAAAGGGCTCATTCGCAGGAACGAATGTTACTTGGCAGCAAAATACATGGGTCTGCATGAAGATCGCCTGCATTTCCTCGACATGCCATTTTATGAAACGGGCACAATTACCAAGAATAAACTAAGTACGGCCGATATAGAACTTGTCACCAAGGTCATTGCCCAAATTGAACCCCACCAGATTTATGCTGCAGGTGATCTTGCCGATCCGCATGGAACACATAAGGTATGCCTGGATGCTCTTTTTGAGGCACTGGCTTCGTTACGTTCTCAAAGCTATATGAACAATTGTTGGGTTTGGTTGTATCGCGGTGCCTGGCAGGAGTGGGAAGCGCATGAGATCGATATGGCTGTCCCCATGAGTCCCGACCAGGTGATCCGGAAGCGAAATGCCATCTTTTTTCATCAATCGCAAAAGGATAGGGTGATGTTCCAGGGTGATGATTCCCGCGAGTTTTGGGTTCGCGCGGAGGACAGAAACCGACTTACCGCAGAAAAATACAATCACCTGGGATTGGCAGATTATGCCGCTATCGAGGCATTCAAGAGACATTTATTCTGAAATGCTTGATCGGGGGTGATCATTCCAAAACAATTAGCTCCCAGTCGCGGCCATCAGATCGGTACTTGGAGAGCAGCTGAAAACCCACCCCGTAATGTGCTGCCAGGGAACGCTGGTTGTTAACGTCCACTTCGGTGACAATGCGTTCAAAATCCGCTCTAATACAATCCAGCATAGTTTCGTATAATTTTCGAAAGACTCCTTTTTTTCTGAATGGCTTGTCCACACAAACCTGCCCCATTACGATATATGCCTTTCCGTGCCCTAGTTGTTTTTGTATTTCCGAAAACATAGCCCGAAGTACCGGGATCTCATCCCCAAACTTAGGATGCATACAGAGTGTGTACCCAATAACTTCATTGTTCGACGTAGCTATGACATGAGCACAAGCCTCATTCATTTCCTTGAGCAAAGCGAAGTCGTGATGCACCGTTACAAAGCCCTCTTCTTTTATTTCTTCGAAAGAAATATACTCCGGGAGGTTTCTTTGTTGAATTGCCAGGATCTGACTAAGTTCTTCGTCGGTGGACGCTCTTTTATATTCAATCATCAGACTGTTTTTTAAAGAAGAATTTTTAGCGACTGGACGGTCTACCGTTATTTATCCAGAAGCTCGTCTGTCTCGAGCAGATTCAGATACTCCCCTGTATCTGCGAACTCGACGGTCATGGTTTGATAAGTCCAATCATCTCCACGACCTGTAGCGATTACGGTGATGGTAGCTTCCCCTTTTGGACCCTCGATGGGGATATTCAAATTCGCACTTTTTCGTCCATTGGATATGTTTATATTACCACTGGACATACCGTGCTGTTCGATGGGTTCACCCAGTTGCTGGATCACCTGTTCGTTGGCTTGAACACGGGACATAGCCTCCTGGTAGGGTGCCGATTCACTGAACATGGAAGTAACACCCCAAAATATGCTGCCCACAAATAGTATGATCACGATAATAACCAGCAGGCAACCACCGGTGGGTACTACCCATTTCCAATTTCGACCAAACCAATTTTTATGTTCTATCTGCTCTTCCATGTGCGGTTATATTCTAATATTAATTCTATCGGGAGATTACCTCAAATTACAAAAAAGCGGCCAATTTCAATTTCTACTTGCACTAATTTATAGGGAATTAGGCACTTATCATGGAATTATTCAAGTTTAAGTGATGTGTGTTGGGTTTTCTGTTCCGAAGACCGGGGTGCACAATTTTATGCAGAAATTAAGCGTTTTAGGAGTCTGCCAAACAGTACTTAATCTAAAATCCTGTACTTATGAAAAAACTGCTCTGGTTGGCAGCAGCCTGCGCGTTCCTGTTTGGCTGTTCTAAAAACGACGACTCAACGAACCGAAATTGTGATCAGCCTATGGAACTCTCCATCGATCAGGTGAATAGTACTTCTGTTTTTTTTACCTGGGACACCGGGGGAGAATCTGCCTTTGAGATAGAATATGGAGAGCAGGGATTTTCTTTGGGAAGTGGTTCGGTGATTCAGACCTCTCAAACCGAGTTCCTTGTGGATGGTTTGGAGCCGCTTACCAATTACGAGATCTTCCTACGATCGAATTGCGGCAGTGATGGATTTAGTAACTACATTTCGGCGATTTTTCAAACCCTGGAGAACGTGGAGCTTTGCAACACGCCTACGAACCTCGTGCTTGTTGGGGTGAGTTCAACTTCCATTGAATTGAGTTGGGATGAGAACAACGAAACGGCCTGGGAAGTGGAATACGGACCCAACGGTTTCGTTATTGGCACCGGAACCCGGGTTGCTTCCAATGCGAGTAATTATGAGATCACCGGCCTGGCCCCGTCCACCACGTATGAGATTTACGTACGAGCAGATTGTGGGATCGATGGCTACAGTGAATTTTCAGATCAACTCACCGTTACTACCGATCAATAATCTGGGGCAACAACCTGAACAGACCGCATTATTGCGGTCTTTTTCATTCTCTAATACGAAAACATTAATTCAAAGTTTCGTAATTTGCTGCCACTTTTTGGCCTATGCATTTAGAATCGATAGACAGAGTTGGGACTATAAGTAAGGAAGATTTCCTTCAAAACTACTTCAAGCCACAGAAGCCGGTTATTATTGAACGGTTTATTGAGGAATGGCCGGCATTTACAAAATGGAACCTGGATTATATGGCTGAAATAGCCGGTGATGTTATGGTCCCTTTGTACGATGATCGACCCGTTCGGCATGACGAGGGATTCAACCAGGCACATGCCAGAATGAAAATGCGGGATTATATAGATCTCTTGAAAAAAGAGCCTACACGTTATCGTATTTTCCTCTGGAATATTCTCAAGGAAGTACCGCAATTACAACAGGATTTCACCTATCCGGATTTTGGGGTGAAGTTGATGAAGGGATTACCCATGTTGTTCTTTGGAGGGGAAAACAGTCATACCTTCATGCACTACGACATTGACCTGGCCAATATTTTCCACTTTCATTTCCATGGAAAAAAACGCTGTATCCTGTTCGATCAGCGTCAGAATAAGTACCTCTACAAAATTCCACACTCCCTGATCGTGCGGGAAGATATCAACTTCTCCAATCCCGATTTGGACAAGTGGCCGGCGCTAAAGCATGCCAGGGGCTTCGTAGGAGAGTTGGAGCATGGTGAGGTGCTATATATGCCCGAAGGGTTCTGGCATCATATGCATTATCTCTCACCCGGCTTTTCAATGAGTTTACGTGCCCTTGCAAGAAATCCCAAAAACCTGGGAAGGGCGGTCTACAACATTTTCGTGATGCGGCATTACGATAATTTGATGCGACGCATGAAAGGGCAGGCCTGGATCGATTCGAAGAATGAACGGGCCGTTCAACGCACCCATGAAAATTTAGGATTACGGTAGGTTGTTCGACCTTTTTTCAGCCTTCGTTCAATAAGAGATCATTCGGGAAGCTTGTTAGCATTTGTTGCGTTCTCAAAATATTTCCGTTCTTTGGACCTACTATTACAGCAATTTAAGCGTGGAAGAAAAGGACCTGCTAAAATCTTTTAAGATTCTCATCATTATTCCTTGTTATAATGAAGAGGATCGTCTTGAGCTATCTACTTTTGAAGCGTTTTCCCTTGAGAATGCATACTGTGATTTTCTATTTGTAAACGATGGGAGCAGTGACAAGACCGCTGAAATGTTGGAATCCTTCTGTTCAACCAAGGCACATTTTAATTGGATCGATCTGGAAAAAAATGTGGGCAAGGCCGAAGCAATTCGGCATGGAGTACTTTCGGTGCGATCTAAATCTATCTATGAGTTTATAGGATATATGGATGCCGACCTGGCCACTCCTTTAACCGAGATACCCTATTTTATCCATGAGATCTCGAGGAGAGCCCCTAGGCCCTTGTTCGTAATGGGTGCGCGTATTGCCAGAATGGGTGCGAGCATTGAGCGAAAAGCACGGCGGCATTACCTGGGACGGGTGTTTGCCACCTTTGTGAGTAATGTGCTTCGATTTCCGGTTTACGATACCCAGTGCGGGGCGAAAATGATCGACAAATCGGTGGTATTTACGCTTTTTGAGGCTCCTTTGATCACCAAATGGCTTTTTGACGTAGAATTGATTGCAAGGCTGAAGCGACATTTGGGGACAAAAAATGCGGAGGCCGCCATACTTGAGATTCCTCTGAATGAATGGAAAGACGTTGCAGGAAGCAAATTGAAGTTGAGCGATTTCTTAAAAGCTCCCTTCGAATTGTTCAGGATTTGGCGAGCGCACTAATTTTCACATTGAGGACTACCAATTCACTTGATTTGTTGGCGGGCACGATCCCAGACCCATTGACTCTCCCATCCACGATACAATAAGTAGTCGGCTAATTTCTTTCTTTTTTTCTGAAGATTTGTTTCGGAGGTGAGTTGCAGTAATCGCTTCTGAACCAGTTCATCAAAGGTCTGGAGGTATTCATCTTCGGAAATTTCCTTAAGAGCCAGCTGGATGTTGTAGGTTGAAATATCCCGTAGTTTCAACTCTCGAATGATCCTGTTCTTGCCCCACTTTTTGGCACGGAATTTTCCACGGGCAAAGGCCTTGGCAAAGCGTGTTTCATTCAGGTAATTGTGCCGGATGAGATGATCTACTATGAGATCTACGGCTTCCGGGATCATGCGCATTTCCTTCAGTTTATTCCGTACTTCTTTGTGGCAGCGCTCCTGGTAGGCGCAGTAGCCTTCCAGTTTGGATCTTGCCTCGTCGACGGTGTAAGTCTTATGGGATCGCACTACGCAAAAATAGGATGGCAGAGTGATTTCACAAAGTGAAATCGTATCGAAGCCATCATTTCGCCAGTTTAGATAAAGAAATGTTGCGTTAGGGATACAGCGGACAGCCCGACGGTGAAGGGCTATTTGGCAGGTTATAACTCGCTTCACCAACACTTTACCGGAGCGCCCAACTTGTGCACGGAAATTTTAATGTAGGTGTAATCAAAGCATAAAAAAACCCTCCAAGACAACAGCCAAGAAGGGTTTGTATTATTTAATAACATTACCATCTTTATCATGGAAATGATATTCAAGATACGTGTAAGCGTCTCTAGGTTGAATAGTCACCCATTTTTTGTGCTCCATGAACCATTTGGTTCGCACAGATGGAAAGCCTTTGGTTAAAAAGGCGGCTATAAAAGGATGCGTGTTTAAAGTAATCTTTTTATAGTCTTTGTTGAAGAGTCGTTTCAACTCTTCGGTAATCTTTTGAACAACAACGATAGGAGCTTCAATTTCACCGTCTTCTCCGAAATTCGGATTTTCTTCGGCGGTTTTGATATTCACTTCCGGTCGTACCCGTTGTCGAGTAATTTGTACCAAGCCAAACTTACTTGGAGGGAGAATCTTGTGTTTCGCTTTGTCATCACCCATTTCATTTCGCAAGTGATTGTATAACTTCTTTCGATTATCGGCTCGGCCCATGTCGATGAAATCTATTACAATAATACCTCCCATATCTCGAAGTCGCAGTTGGCGAGCCACTTCCGTGGCTGCGATCATATTAACTTCTAGCGCTGTTTCTTCCTGGGATTTGGACTTGTTGCTTCGGTTTCCACTGTTCACGTCGATGACATGAAGGGCTTCCGTATGCTCAATGACCAAATAGGCACCTTTTGCTGCTGAAACGGTTTTACCGAACGACGTTTTAATTTGTCGCTCGATCCCAAATTTTTCAAAAATGGGAACTTTGGAATCGTAAAGCTTTACGATATTCTCTTGTTTGGGTGCAATTTCCTGCACATAATCTTTTATTTGTAAATAAAGGTTCTCATCGTCAATATGGATGGCGTTGAACGAATCGTTGAACACATCACGAATGATAGAGGCTCCTCTATTTAACTCTCCTAGCACCTTAGAGGGATGGTGCGCTCCCCGTAGCTTTTTACACATCGCTATCCAGCGATCCTTGAGATTTTGTAAATCTCTATCCAGTTCTGCTACTTTTTTGCCTTCTGCCACAGTTCGAATGATGACACCAAATCCTTTGGGTTTGATACTATTTATCAAACGCTTTAACCGTTCCTTTTCTTCACGCGATTCTATTTTTTGAGAAATAGAAACACGATCGGAAAACGGTACCAGTACAATAAAACGTCCGGCTATTGATAGCTCGGAGCTAATGCGTGGTCCTTTGGTGGAAATGGGTTCTTTTACGATCTGTACCAGAATAGATTGATTATTCCTGAGGGCATCGTTAATGCCTCCATGCTTATCAATCTCTTTGTCAAATGGGAAATTTTTCAAAGAAAAATCTCTTAATTTACCTGTGCTTACACGTTTTACGAATTTCAGTAGGGAGAGCACTTTAGGTCCCAGGTCATGGTAATGCAAAAAAGCATCTTTTTCATAACCTACATTTACGAATGCTGCATTTAAGCCGGGAACTGTTTTCCGAATTTTGGCGATAAACACATCACCTACGGCAAACTTATTATCCTCTTCTTCCTGGTGTAATTCGACTAGTTTTCCATCTTTTAAAAGGGCAAAATCAACTTGTTGTGAACTGGATCTAATAAATAATTCGTAGCTCACGTTACATGATTTTTATCCGCCCGAGGCGG
>JABDNM010000139.1 GCA_013043825.1 Flavobacteriaceae bacterium | reverse complement strand
GTACAAAACCATACATGTACTTTCGACGTATATAGTTGGAAAGTAAATTTAACCATTCTAACATTCTAAAGATGAAAAAAACAAAAATTTTTGCCGCCATTGGAGGACTGAGCTTAGCGGCTCTGTCGGTCTTCTTGATAGCAGCAGACCACATTGACTCACCTTCTGTGGCCGGGACCAAAGTAGATATCGCTGATCTCTACGCTTTTGAGGGAGACAATCCCGATAACACGGTTTTTGTCGCCACGCTTCAGGGTCCTTTAGTACCTGGACAAGTAACGGAGAACGCGGTATTTGATGAAGATGTATTGGTAGAGTTCAATATTGATAATACCGGTGATTTCGTGGAGGATCTTGTTATCCAGGCGATTCGACGGGATAGCATTATGTATTTCTTTGGACCGGTTGCAGTAGCACCGGCAGATACGGGACTGGAAAGCGGTGTGTACGTAAACAATACTACGGGACAGGTTGAGATATCGGGAGTGGATGAAACACTCGTCTCCGAATCACCCAATGGGATGAAGTTCTTCGCAGGACCCAGAAGAGATTACTTCTATTTCGATTTTAACCGATTTAATGAAGTGGTAAGTGGAAGTGTGGCACCGGAAGGGTTTTTACCACCCGGTCAGGCCTCCGACTTTTTCGAAGCTCTGAACGTGCTCTCTATCGTAGTTGAAGTTCCCAATAGTTTGCTCGGCTCTGCGCCCGATCATGTTGGCGGAGCCGTAGGGATCACAGGATTGCCCAATGCCTATAACGTATGGGTATCCACAAAAAGAAAACAATAATTTAAAGAAGGACTTAAGATGAAAACATACAATATAAAATTAGTAATGATCGCCATTTGCACTTCTTTATTATTTGTGCAATGTACCAACGAGGATGAGAACGGAAACGTGATCGAACAGGAGACCTGTACCGACGGGATACAAAATGGAGATGAAGAAGGAATCGACTGTGGAGGAACGGCCTGTGAACCATGTATCACCGCAATAGACTTTAGCGGAAATTTTATGCAGGAAGATATTATGGGAAGACCCGGAGTAAATACCGTGTTCAGTGGAAGTGATGACGTGAAGAATATGTTCAACACCAGCATTGTTTCAGACCGTGCAAGTTTTCAACCCACGTTTGAGGCTACCTTGGAATTGTACCATGATGTTTACGCAGATGCCTTAGGGATACCCCGGGAAGATCTGGACTATGAAACCAATATCCTGAATTTGGATGCACCCACCTTTACCACCGTATTGGCTCAGTTCGATGCGTTGCAGGTGGCCCCCAATGGACCCACAACGTATTTCGATGGCACCAACGTGCTCACGGGTAGAAATTTGGGCGATGATGTGATCGATATTTCCTTAACGCTCATGTTTGGAGGGACTTCAGGGACTCGGTTCGATGGTAACAACGGGACTCCTCAACTTACGACTGACGGGGTCGACGTGGGAGATCGGGATCTTACCCTGGCATTCCCTTATATGGAGAACGCCCTTTCTCAATAACACCTTCAAAATATTGGAAAAGAGCAACGAAAGTTTGCTCTTTTCTTTTTTAGATTCACTATGAAAAACGTTTATATATCAATGGCGGTGGTATTCCTTACCCTAAGCTGTACCACCACTCCTGCTGGAGAAGGAATCCTGGATCCAACCGACTACGCGAAATTTATCGCTTCAGAAGAACGTCCCGCGTTGGAGTTGGCTCATTCGAATCGGGAATTCTGGTCCAAACGACTGCGACCCGATTCTTCGGGCGTAGGAGACCTGGCACCCCTCGCTTCGGCTTATGAGGCACTCTTTGAAAACACAGGTGACCCCAGGCATCTTTACCGTGCAGAAATTCTGTACAAGAAAGGGATGGAGATATCGGCCAACGACAAAGACGCCTTTGCCAGGGGCCTGGCCCATAATTATATTTCTCAACATCGCTTCAAAGAAGCCTACGAACTATTGCAAAGTACCCTTGAAGGGCCTTCGAACAAACACGAAACCCAACTCATGCTTTTTGATGCAGCCATGGAAGTGGGTGACTATGAAAAAGCCTACCAATACCTGAATGCGGTTAAGAATATGAAGGACTATCAGTACCTCATCCGACTCTCAAAATGGAATGATTACCGAGGGGACCTGGATGCTGCCATCCAATACATGGAGCAGGCCAGGGAGATCGCCGATTCTCGTGACAACAAGAGCCTCAAGATATGGACTTATAGTAACCTGGGAGACTATTATGGACACGCCGGAAGGATCGGGGATTCGTATGAACACTACCTGAAGACCTTGCAACTGCAGCCGGATA
>JABDNM010000137.1 GCA_013043825.1 Flavobacteriaceae bacterium | reverse complement strand
ATGCAAGAGACAACGATCCCTGCCGGCCCCCAAAAAGGAATGAAAGTTGAGACTGTATACAGCGAGTATCAGGAAGCCGGCGACATCTATTTTCCCTTCAATATTGGTGTAAAATACGCCGGACAATTGGCGCAATCCATTAACATTGAAAATATAGCAGTAAACAGTGAAATCGATGATGCGATCTTTGTGATGCCTAAGCCTGTTGTTGAAACAGAGGATGAAGAAGACGAAGATGAAGATGACGGAGGCAACAAATAAACATATAGTACCCTATGAAAAATCCCTGCCTGTCGGGGATTTTTTCGTAGTGGCTTCATCTCATTATATTCCCGGAGCATAGCCTCCCGGTCGGTTTCCATGTAAGAAATGGGATCTCTGAAAGTAAAACCACCAATTCCGGAATCTATTCCGAAGAAAAACAACCAAACATGAAAAAGTTAGTATTACTGATCTTCGCGCTTAGTTTGCTTCCCTTCACAACTGAAGCGCAGGAAATTACCCTTAAAGGAAAAGAATTATTTGGCGATATGACCGCCAGACATATTGGTCCGGCACTTATGAGTGGACGGATCAACGACCTTGAAATGCATCCTACCAACCCACGTATCCTGTATGCTGGAGCCGCCGGTGGAGGTGTTTGGAAATCGGTGGACGGAGGAGCCACCTTCTCCCCTATTTTCGACGAACACGCCCAATCCATTGGGGTGGTTACCCTCGATCCTAAAAATCCCGATCAGGTCATATGGGTGGGAACCGGGGAAACCTGGACGCGGAATTCGGTTTCCATTGGCGACGGACTTTACCGCACCACCGATGGAGGAAGTAACTGGAAAGAGGTTCCAGGATTCGAAAATAGCGAACGAATCGCTTCCGTAGTGATTAATCCAAACAATACCAATGAGATTTACGTTGGGGTTTTGGGCGCACTATGGAGCGACAGTGAAGACCGCGGAGTCTACAAGAGCACCGATGGTGGTGCGACCTGGAAAAAGATTTTATATATCAATCCCACCACGGGAGCGGCCGACGTCATCATGGATCCTAAAAATCCTAATGTGCTTTATGCCTCTATGTGGCAGTTTAGAAGAAGCGCCTGGGGCTTTGCTTCCGGCGGACCTAACAGTGCATTGTATAAATCTACCGACGGTGGAGCCAGCTGGAATAAGATCCATAACGGATTTCCAGCCGGAGACCTGGGAAGGATAGCTGTGGCTGTGGCTCCCAGTGATAACAATATTATCTATGCCGTCCTCGAAACTGAAGACAAGACCAAGAACGGACTATGGAAATCGACCAATGCTGGACAAAGTTGGGAACACCTCAACAACGATTTCGGGTTGGTGGTTCGACCCTTCTACTTCTCTCGTATAACGATCGATCCGCGAAACGCCGATGTGGTGGTCAAAGGTGGCCTGAACGGATCAATAAGCCGGGATGGAGGTAAGACATTCAAGAGTTTAGGGCAAATGCATAGTGATATTCACGACATCGCGTTTCATATTAAGGACAGCGATCAGATGTTCGTAGGGACGGACGGTGGCGTCTATCGTTCCTGGAATGGAGGCACGACTATGGAAATTGTGGAAAACCTTCCACTCTCTCAATTCTATCATATAAGCGTTGATGATGCCGAGCCATACAATGTCTATGGTGGATTGCAGGATAACGGAAGTTGGTATGGCCCCTCTTCTTCCCCGGGAGGTGTAAATGCACGTGACTGGAACAGCGTTGGATATGGTGATGGATTCCGTGTGCTGAAACATCCAACGAAGAATATTATTTATTCCGAAATGCAGGGAGCCGATAACGTTTGGCGCTACGATGCAGATCGCAACCGTACCAAAACGGTACAGCCGCTTCAGGAAAAAGGAAAAGCAAAATTACGATGGAACTGGAATCCCCCAATGGCAGTGAGCGCCCATGTTCCGGATCGGTTTTATATGGGAAGTCAGTTTGTCCACAGATCGGATGACATGGGTGACAGCTATACGATTATCTCTCCCGATCTAACCACCAACGACCCGGCCAAGCAGAATCAGGCAGAATCGGGTGGGCTTTCGGTGGATAACAGTGGAGCCGAAAATCACACCACCATATTTACCATTGCCGAATCACCCCTGGATGAGAATATCCTGTGGGTAGGTACCGATGACGGCAACGTGCAGGTAACCCAAGACGGGGGCAAGACCTGGAACAATGTAACGGCAAATCTTACCGGCATTCCGGGCAATACCTGGGTATATCATATCGAGGCGAGCGTTCATGGTAAGGGGACGGCTTATGCTGTGTTCGACGGGCATACACATGGAGATTTCAAACCCTATGCTTTAAAAACCACCGACTACGGAAAAACCTGGAAGAATATCATCACAGATGACATTCAGAATAATGCCTTTGTGCGGAACATTCAGGAGGATTATGAGAATGAGAATTTGTTGTTCCTCGGAACTGAATTTGGCTTATATGTAACCATCGACGGAGGTAAGTCGTGGTCGCAATTTACCAACAACATGCCTCCGGTTGCTGTTCACTTTATCGACATGCAAAAGCAGACCAACGATATCGTCATGGGAACGCATGGTCGGGGTGTGATCATTTTAGACGATATTAGTCCGCTGCGGGAACTGAGCCAGGAAATTTTGGCAAAGGATGTCCATTTCTTCGAAACAAAACCTTTTACCATGGTAGAAGAAAGTGGCTTTGCGGGTGGTTTCGGAATCGAAACACAGTTTGTTGGAGGGAATAAATCGACTGCAGCGAGGATCATTTATTACCTTAAAAAGCGACATACATTTGGAAAGATGACCATGGAAGTACAGGATATGGATGGCAATAAGATCACGACCCTCAGTCCCGGAAAATCAAAAGGAATCAATGTCGTTAACTGGAATTATACCAGCAAACCTCCTAAAATGGCGCAAGGTAAAACTATTACCTTCGGAGGTTTTACTCCCAAACGTGTTCCTGCAGGAAAGTATAAGATCGTTTTTAACAAAGGAAAGCAGACTTACGAGCACATCATAGAAGTGCAATACGATGACTCCTCTCTAACCACTCTGGAGGAGCGCAAAGAGCAAGAGGAGTTTACCAACACCCTTTTCGATATGTCCGAGGATTTGGCTTATATGGTTTACGAGGTAATGGAAACACAGAAGAAGGCTAAGGACGTTATGAAGTCGCATCCAAAGGGAAAAAAGACAGCCGACAAATTGTACAATGCCCTCGAAGAATTACGCAAAGACCTGGTGATCACTACCGGCGATAACTACGTGGCATCTGCCGAACCAGAACTAAGAGAGCGATTGGGCAATCTTTACTCGGGAGTTGCGAGCAGCTATGACGGTGTTTCGCAGGCTCGTAAGGAGAATTTTAAGTTAATCTCTGAAGAATTTAATACGGCGAAGGAACGAATGGCCACTATCATGGCAAAGGAAGGCAAGAAGTTCATGTCATTTCTGGATAAAAATGACATTTCAAAGCCCGAAATGAAGAGCAGAGCAGAGTTTGTAA
>JABDNM010000250.1 GCA_013043825.1 Flavobacteriaceae bacterium | reverse complement strand
TTATATTTCCTGTATCCAGCCCAGGGAGGATTACATACGTCGTGTTAGTAGTACTGGCAGTAACTTGGGCTGACTGCGCGTAGTTCAAGCTATAACCTTGATTATAAAACCGTCGCCATGAACTTCCATTCCAGTAATAGAATCCAGGGGTCACTTCAAAACCGGCTGCTCCAGCTGTTGCAGTATTATAAACCATCAACCCGGTGGTAGCCGAAGGCTGGATGGTGGATGTATCGTTGGTTCCTGTAAGGGCTACTTTCGTCATCATGAACCCTTTGTCGCTACCGCTTACATCTAAGATAGTTCCGGGGGTTGGTGATGTAGTATTTATTCCTACTTGCGCACTTACGAAACAAGAAAATAAAAGCGCAATAGTTACGAGGAGTAATGATTGACTTGTAGGTTTATAATGTTTCATAATTTTGATAATTTATCTGGGTAAGTTTTGACAAAATGAAATTGAATGGTTGAAGCTCTATTGTTGCTTGACCAGGGTTAAAGTAATCGCCCCTTCCTGGGCGTCTGTAACTCCTGAAGAACCACTATACGTGCTTGTGTCTTTACCGAACTGACCTTGGTTTACGTTGTTTCTGGACCATTCTCTTCCCGATACCGAAAATTGGTAAACGTTAAGTACGTCAAGGTCTACTGTATAGACAATGCTTATATTTTGTGGAAGACTATCGATGGTAGTAGTATTAATTCGCTTGGAAGTAGAAGTAACATATACCTCCTTTACGATGGCCGGAAGACCAAGATTAGTTGCCATTGAGAGTGCTACAGATGCCTGTCCTACTCCTTCATTGGAGGTGCTAATCAAGCTCCCTGCAGCATAGGCGGTCTCGACTTTTACCTGATAGGTACCTGAATAAGGAACTGTAATTACACCCGTGTCTAACCCGGTGATGGGCGTGTAAACGGTGCTTAAGACATTTGCCGTTACGGCAGATGACTGATCGAACTTGATACCATATCCTCGATTGTAAAATCGTAGCCACTGGCTTCCGTTCCAATAATAGATTCCTGGAGTTACCTGGAAAGGCAATACACCAGAAGTCACCGTGTTGTACACCAGCAGTCCTACGGAAGCCGCAGGCGTTATAGTGGTAACATCACTTGTATTTGTCAAACTGACTCTTGGCAGAAGAAATCCTTTATTCGAACTATTGATATCCAATAAAGCGCCCGTAGCGGGACTGGTAGTATTTATTCCAACCTGTGCTTGGATTGTGGAGAGTCCAAGAAAAAATAGCATAAGTAGGACTCCTGGGTAAAGGGTAGATTTGGTCTTCATAGATTTGGGTTTCTATTAAGTCGTACAATAATAGGAAAAATATGAACTTCGACTCGTTCAAATTCATATATATTCGACGAACGGTATATAAATTAGATGAAATGTAAGATATTTCCGACAAAAAACACTAAAAATTAACAATTCAAGGGTGCCAAATGCAGGAACTACGAGTATACACGTATATAGTGCTTAAAAGGGGAAATTGAATATAGTTTATGATTAAATTTAAACAGGTATAATTGTTCTAGGAACACAAAAAAATGCCCGGTAGTTAAACACCGGGCATTTCGCTATGAAGACTAAATCTTAGCTATACTTATTTATGTATTGACGTACTGTTAGCAACAGTATGTGTCTTGGCGTCGTCTTGAAGAGGCTCCACCATATTGGATCTTCCTTCTACTTGTTCCAGTTCTGAAGGTGCATCCGGGAAACGAAGATCGCTGAAATTGGATCCTTCCGTTCCATCCGATCCGGCAACATCCTTACGATTTGCCACAATGTGCCATGAGAATGGAACATCAGAGCTTCCGCTTTGTAATTCCTTAACCAGGAATCCCTGGGCCGTCTTCTGTGTAACATATACTCCGTTACAGTCACCTTCCAGTTGGATGAACACCTTTAATGGGTGATTGCTATCCACTAGTATATTTTCTGAAAATATAGGATCGATATTAATTTGAGCCACACCGTTCTCCAGTTTTCCAGTTCCATAGTCTTCGAAAAGCACTTCTGGTGCTTCCGGGGCGAACATGACTTTTTTCGAATCACCCGGGTTGGCTCCGTCTACGATGGTAGAAACTGCTCCATTTCCTATAATCTTGTAACGAGTACCATTATACGTGGCTCCTGTGTATGCATACGAGGTCGTTGAACTTCCACTGTAGAAGTATCCCCCATAGTACATATTTCCACCACCTACCAAACTAGCATTCGTATATCCTGCAAGGCTGGCTTGTGGATCTCTCGAATCCGGATCAATATTGGATCCTGTATAATTAGTTTTGAACAGAGCTGACTGCAAATTCCCATAGGTTGTGATTGGTCCTTCAGTAAGAGCATAAAGTCCAAGGTCAATAGCATTTGCATCGAGTCCTACAGTTCTGTATCCTACCGGAGAAACAGAAGTAAAACTACCAGACACGGCTCGTACACCTATGTTTTGGGCACCACCGGATGTTGGTCTGGCACCTGCCAAACTCCACATTCCGTTAGCATTATTGGTTGCAGTTCCCAAGGCAACTGCACCACCAATAGTTGCACTACTCGCTGCTGTCTGTCCCCAGGTTCCAAAGCCACCTGTTGATATTGCAACTACACCATCACCTGTTCCTGAATCTTGTGCATAAATTGCCGCTCCAGCACCGCTGGTTTCAGCAATGATCCCGTAGGGCTGTGCACTGTTATTTACACGCAGACCCGTATCGGTATATGGAAGATTTCCAATACCCACGGTACCCGCAGCATCAACTCTTAGGCGTTCCAAGTCGTTTGTGCGTATACTCAACGGAATATTATCGGTTGTACCCAAGAAGTTAGCTGCCAAATTCGTTCCGGCATTACCTTGTAGTCCCCAGTCCTTTCCACCGGTACCACCCATGGCAACCCATCGGGATCCATCCCAATAGTAGAATCCAGGTAGCACCTCGGTACTTCCAGAACTTGCGCTGGCTGTGTTGTATACCAACAGACCAGGAGCCGGAGCGGTTACCGGGTTTGGATTGGTAGCAGATACCAAAGCAACTCGGTTGATCAAGATACCTCGGTTATTATCCGCCATTTCCAATTGAGCACTGGTATTCGGTGCATTGGTCCCAAAACCTACATTGTCGTTTGCACCATCAACAAATAGTGCGTTCACGTCGTTTATTGTTTCAATTCTCGTATTGATGTCTCCGGCATCTTCGTTGATCACCAACTCATCATTCGCGTTTTCCACAAGTCGAAGGAATTCTACTCCACCCGCTGTTAGATTTAAGCGATCGGCGGCGTTTCTCCAAATCCCGGTGTCTGCATCACCATCCCAGCTATAGAAAGGTTCAGTATTCGTACCCGAAGACATACCAAAAATCTGGTCGCTGTTCGGAATTCTCAATCGTTCTACACCATTGGTAACCAAACCTAACTGGTCGGCTCCGGGACTGTAGAATCCTTTGTTAGGATCTGTAGTCCAGCCAAACAACGGATTGGCCGCTGTTCCTGCTGTATTCGCTCGCAACCTACCATCACTTAGAATGGAAAACCTGTCGTTACCACCCGTTGTAAACGTGATCTCGTCGCTTCCAGATCGATAAAAACCTGTATCGGTGTCGGAATTCCATCGGAAAATAGGATTCGCAGCCGTTCCATCGCTGAAACAGCTAATTCGACCGTTGTTGGTTATTCTAATTCGTTCGGTATTGTTTGTTCTGAAACTGAGATCTACATTGTCTGTAGTCCCAATAAAGTTCGAAGCAGGAGTAGTCCCTACATTACCGGAAGATTTCCAGTCATCACTCATGATCGGAATCCAGACACCACCATTCCAATAGTGAAACCCCTTACCAGTAGATACATTCGTATTATATACTAGTAAACTTTCTGAAGCACCTCCTGTAATAGGTGCAATAGAGGTTAGATTGACGATACTTACACGCGGTACTAGGACCCCTTTGTCCGTACTAGCGATATCTAATGCGGCTCCTGGCTGAGGTGTGGTCGTATTGATCCCTACCTGAGACATCATAGTTCCATGAAAAGCCAAGGCTGTCATGAATATGATTCCTATTTTTGAAAGTAGTTTTAGTTTCATAAGCTTTGGGGTGTTAAGAATTTCCTACAATAATATGAGAAATATTCGATTAAATACAAATAAAATCGATGAAATACCTTTTAATTTAACTTTTCACCATATAATCTATTAAAAATTCCTACAAAGATTTCATCGATATTTTGGATTTTCCTTGAATTTTATCAGGTCTATAATTGAATATTTTATGATATATTCAAAAACCAGGTGCTCGTTCGGGCCTTTTTTGAATTTTCTGTAATTTTCAGAAAAGTGCCATTTTAACAGAATCAAAATCAATTAAATAGCAGTGCAGTTTCAGAACTTCCGGGCCAATATCGAGGAAATTAACCCTTCCGACTTTGATTTAGGGTCCAGATCCCTTTCGTTGTTGCGTGAAGATCAAGTTCATTCGGTAGTTTCGGGTAACAAATTCAGAAAACTAAAATATAATTTAGAGCAGGCCAAGGCAATAGGGTCCAAGACGTTGGTAACCTTTGGCGGGGCTTACTCCAATCATTTAGCCGCAACGGCGTTTGCGGGAGCCTCGGCAGGTTTCAATACCATAGGGATCGTACGGGGCGAGGAACTTGCCCCTAGAATCGCAGCTAATCCTACACTTTCCTATGCACAGGAACAGGGCATGGAACTACGTTTCATTCCACGTTCGTTATATAAAATGAAGTCTGAAGTAGGGATTCTTGATAATTTGCTGAAAGACCGGGCCAATCTTTATCTGTTACCGGAAGGAGGCACCAATGAGCTCGCCGTGAAGGGTTGTACCGAAATTTTGGATGATCGTACTTCCCAATTCGATTATATCTGTGTTTCGGTGGGAACAGGCGGGACTCTGGCAGGGATACTGCGATCTGCATCACCAAAGCAAATTACCATCGGTTATTCAGCATTGAAGGGCACCTTTCAGAAGGAATTGATTCATCGGTACTGCGGAGAAGTGCCGTACACCTTAGTCGATGATCATTGTTTTGGTGGGTATGGCAAAATAGATTCCAACTTGATACGTTTTATTAATAATTTCAAGCGAAGTACGGGAATACCCCTTGATCCGGTGTATACAGGAAAAATGATGTACGGTATCATGGATGGCATCAAAAGCGGATTATTCAAAGAAAATAGCCGTATTTTAGCCGTTCATACCGGCGGGCTGCAAGGTATCAGCGGGATGAACCAACGATTGAAAAAGAAACAATTACCTCAAATTATATAAGATGAATTACAAGTTGACCGCCCTTATCCTGCTTGGCGCACTCGCGCTACAAAGCTGTAAATCCAAAAAGGTCATTTCGGCCAAAAATTCTACGAAGAAGGAACACGTAATCCGCACCCAACAAACTCCAAAAACAGACGAGGTAGTGGTTGTGGAAAAAGAAGTGGAGCCTGCTCCCCGCAATCTTAGTTATGCTGAAGTAGTTTCAAATTATATAGATGACTATAGCACAATTGCCAAAGATGAGATGCTTCAATACGGCATCCCTGCCAGTATTACACTTGCACAGGCTATCTTGGAAAGCGGAGCCGGAAATGGTGAGCTCACTCGGAAAGCCAATAATCACTTCGGAATAAAATGTCACACCGGTTGGACCGGGGAACGTGTTTATCACGACGATGACGAAAAAGGCGAATGTTTTAGAAAGTATAAGGACCCCAAGTATTCCTTCAGAGATCATTCCTTATTTCTAACTCATCGCAGCCGATACCAAGACCTGTTCAAATTGAACAAGAGCGATTATAAAGGATGGGCGAAGGGCCTGAAAAAGGCAGGTTATGCCACCGATCCCAAATACCCCGATAAGTTGATCAGCATCATCGAACGCTACGATCTTGCAAAATACGATGCCGAGATCCTTGCCGGAACGGCGAAATTGGCCGACCTGGATGATTCGAAGATAAGCACCTATACAGTTCAGAAAGGTGATACCTTATATAGTATCTCGAGGCGATTCAATATGACAGTCGAAACATTAAAAGAATACAATGGCCTGCTATCCAATGCTATTTCCTTGGGACAAGTCTTATATTTGCATCCTGTTAAAGGCCGATAAATTTCCATGATATATAAACGAAGTAGTGCCTTGTTTCTCGAGGCAAAAAATGTGTTACCCGGCGGGGTAAACTCACCTGTGCGGGCGTTCAAAGCCGTAGGGGGCGACCCTATATTCGTAGAACGTGCCAAAGGAGCTTATTTGTATGATGCAGACGGTAACAAATTGATCGATTACATCAACTCATGGGGTCCCATGATCCTGGGGCATGCTCACGAGGCCATCGTGGATGCGGTAATTTCCAAAACAAAAAATGGTACTTCCTTCGGAATGCCAACAGAAATCGAGACAGAGATTGCCAAACTGGCGGTTGGTATGGTTCCTGGAATAGATAAAATCCGCTTCGTAAATAGCGGAACGGAAGCTTGTATGAGTGCGGTCCGGTTAGCTCGTGGTTTCACAGGAAAAGCGAAGATCATAAAATTTGCCGGTTGCTATCATGGGCACAGCGATTCATTCCTCATCCAGGCGGGAAGCGGCGCGGCTACCTTTGGTGAACCCAATAGTCCGGGAGTAACCGCAGGAACAGCCAAGGACACCTTGTTAGCACGATTTAACGATCTGGGGCATGTGGCTGAGATAATCAATCAATACCCCAATGAGATCGCCTGCATCATCCTCGAACCCGTTGCAGGGAACATGGGATGTATTCCGCCCGTGGAAGGCTTTTTAGAGGGTCTGAGAAGCATGTGCACCGATCATGATATTCTTCTTGTTTTTGATGAAGTGATGACTGGTTTCAGACTAGCTGCTGGTGGGGTTCAGGAACTAATGGGTGTTATGGCAGACATTGTTACCTTCGGAAAAGTCATCGGGGGTGGATTACCGGTGGGCGCATTTGCTGCAAGGGCAGAGATCATGGATCATCTGGCACCGGACGGTCCGGTTTACCAGGCCGGGACCTTAAGCGGTAATCCATTGGCCATGGCTGCCGGCTATGCAATGCTTTCCCACTTAAACCAACACCCGGAGGTTTATGACTCAATGGATACTAAGACGGCCCGACTTCAGGTGGAATTTGCGAGTGTTTTGAGCAAGAATAGTGTTCCTCATACGATCAATCGGGTAGGCTCCATGATCTCCATTCATTTTTCAGAAGCACCTGTTGTCAATTTCGAATCAGCCGCAAAGGCCGCAGCCGGAGACACTTTTAAAAAGTTCTTCCATGGAATGCTGGATCAAGGTATTTACATTGCTCCCAGTGGGTATGAGACCTGGTTCATCTGTGACGCGCTCACCCGGGAAGACCTGGATAGGACCATTGAGGCCTGTGATCTGGCCTCCAAGGAATTGGCATAAAAAAAACTCCCGGTATGGGAGTTTTCTTCGAAAAACTAGGGAAATTATTGATTCTGCAATGCCAGCCATTTCTTGTACTGGTCTGCAGTAAGTGTTTGCTTCATACTTTCTTTTAACTGGTCATCGAATTTCTTTTTGTTGGCTGCAACTGCTGCCTTATTCACATCCTGTCCAAGGACATGTTTCTTATAATTCGATTCCTTGCTAACCAGTGCTCTGAAAACAGCTCGTTGCTGGTCTCCGTTGAGGCTTAGTTGCTCGCTCAATTCAGCGGTTTGCTTTTTGGCGATTACTTCTGGTTTGCTCTCATCCTGTTTTAAGGTTTGGGCGTTCATAGTGCCCATGCCTAGTAGCATGACAAAGGAAAACGCGATTACTTTAAAAAGATTTTTCATGGTTTTACTGTTATTTTAAGGTCACTAATGTAACTATTTTAACAGCAATTAACCAAGAACTGGGCCAAAAAAGTAATTAGCGCTTTTTTCTTCCATGTCTTCCCTTCCGGAAGTGTTTTTTGCGATGCTGAGCGCGCTCAAATTTATCGAATTGTTCTTTGTTAAGAATGGCTTTAAACCGCTTCTTTGCGGCGATTCTTTGGTCCAGCACCTGTGATCTGCGTTCGAAATGGTCGTCTGAAGTCAATTTGTCATTATTGTGCTCCTTTTTCCGCGTTTCGCGTTGAGTCACAAGGTCTACATGGATCTTTTGGATCTCTTTCTGTTGTTTTTCTGAAAGATTTAAATCCAGCACCATCCGCTTGGTCATCAATTCGGCTTTTTGCTCGATGCTGAAGTCTTTTCGTAAATCGTGATGTTCCCTGTTAGGGGGACGTTCATGGCCCCGGTCTTGGGCGTGAAAGTTTGTGCTTAATAATAGGATTAGAACTAAGAGGGTATTTTTCATTATAAATAATTTAAGGTTATACCTATATATGACAACCCAATGAATGAAAGGTTTAATCATTCCAACAAAAAACGGCATCTCGAATCTCAATGTGCGACTAATCTCAACCTAGTTGGATACGAAGGTTCCCTCATTGGAGTTGGTACTTCCCTCATCGGTCTTTTTTTAGTTCACCATCCCCAATTACTTTCAACCTGTAATTTTTAAAACTATAATTATGAAAACAAAGTTGTTATGGCTGGCGTTGCCGGTACTATTTGCAGGGTTTTGGTTGGCAATAGATGTTTCTGAAGAGAGCTATGCAGAGACCCAGAGGACCCTGGAGCCCATGGAGGGTTGTGTGTTTATGACTACGATGGGGGAACAACCCTCCACCAATTTCGATGTGTTTAAAACCAATGCCAATTTAAAAATGTCGGTTCGCGATGGCCTGGCGTGGCTGAGAGACGCCCAGTTGCCCAACGGAGGTTATGGCGCTGGTAGTCATAGTGCTCAGCACGTCCGTGATCCGCATGCCGTAAAGGCAGATCCAGCGACCACTGCGATGGTTGTTCAGGCTTTTTTACGGAGTGGAACTACCATAAAAAGCGGTATGTATTCCGGGAACTTAAAAGACGCTATTAACTATTTACTGGAGACTGTTGAGGCTACTGCTGAAAATGCCCAGTACATTACCGATGTTCGCGGAACGCAAATTCAGTCTAAGTTAGGACAAAACATCGATGCCGTGCTAACTGCACAGGTGCTCTCCAATTTGCTTGATCGAGATTTGAAGGGAATTGACAAAAAGCGTGTGATCCGTTGCCTGGATATTTGTGTGTCCAAGATCGAGCAGGGCACCGATGCCAGTGGGAAGCAGAAAGGCGCTGGATGGGCTGGTGTGTTGCAGAGTGGATTAGCAATGAGCGCACTCGAATCTGCTCAGGCTGTAGGGATCGAGGTGGAAGAGGACGTCATAGAGCGTTCCCGGAAATACCAAAAGGGTAATTACGATGCCGAAAGCGGAGATGTTCGAACCGATGACGGTGCAGGCATTATGCTGTATGCGGTAAGTAATAGTGTTCGAGCCAGTGCGGTAGAGGCCCGAAAAGTAAAGAAGGACATTGAAAGAGCAAAGCGAGAGGGGAAGATCACTCGCGATGCCAAAGTTTCGGCCAAGACTTTGCAGCAAATAGGATATGATGAGGATAAGGCCATCGAATATTCCACCAGTTATGAGGTTTACAATTCGGCAAAGAATAAGGCGCAAGACGAAAATGTGATGTCCGGTTTCGGAAACAATGGAGGGGAAGAGTTTTTGAGTTTCCTTCAAACAGGAGAATCCTTGGTGGTAAACCAAGATAAAGATTGGAAAAAATGGTATGACGATATGAGTGGACGAATTTTAAAGATCCAAAATCAGGACGGCAGTTGGAATGGACATCACTGCATTACCAGTCCGGTGTTTTGTACCGCCACCAGTATTTTGTTGCTTACGGTGGAAAACGATATTGAATTCTTAAGTAAATTAGGTGAATAAGAAGGTAAAAAGTCGGCATTTATAAATGCCGACTCACTTCCCTTTGAAGTGCCAATAATCAAGGTTACATTTAGTTATAAATAGTTTAGGTTGGTTTAAGCACCGCTAAGGACAGCCGGTAGGGATACTGGACCCCGATGCCAAAAGGAGGAATGTCGTAGCGGTGTTTACTTTATTTGAAAATTCATTTCCACAATTCATAATACGTTTGAACATGCAATAAGTGCTCCTAGAACTTGATTTGCGCGGATGCGTAATGCGGTATTTCTTAAAGAAAAAACAATTTTGTTTAAATATTCTTATAAATAGTTAAACAAAAAGTTAAACCTTTATTAAACACTCGATGTGGACACCAAGTTTTTCATTTATTGCGGTCTCAATAGAAAAACTAAAATTAAAAGCTATGAAAACTTTATTAAGAACCACACTAATTGCCTTGTTTGCTTTCGCTGCCATCTCATGTAGCAATGATGATGAAAACAACACTCAGACCAACACGGAAGTAACGATTGCTGCATTCGTAGCAACCAATTCCGATTACTCATCACTCTTGGCTGCTCTCGAAAGAGCCGGTTTGGCCACGACCCTGGACGGGACCGACAACTTCACCGTATTCGCTCCGAACAATGCTGCTTTCGACGCATTTCTTAGCGCCAACGGATTTGCGAGCGTTGAAGAAGTTCCGGTTAATGTTTTGAGAAACATTCTGCTTAATCACGTTGTTACAGGGACAGTTGAATCTACTCAACTAACCACGGGATACATTAATACGCTGGCCGTATATGGAAATACTACTTTAAACTTAAGTATGTTCGTTGATACTACTTCAGGAGTAAAGCTGAATGGTGTATCGAGTGTGACGTCTGCCGACATCAGTGCATCCAACGGAGTAATTCACGCCGTGGATACCGTAATTGGTCTTCCCACAGTCGTCACTTTTGCGACAGCAGATTCGACTTTTGGAACTTTAGTGGCTGCGCTTACACGATCGGACCAACCAGATTTTGTGTCCATCTTGAGCACGCCAGAAGGAACAGACCCGGCTCCCTTCACCGTATTCGCACCAACCAACGCTGCATTCGAAGATCTCTTGACCGAATTGGGTGTAAACGACCTTTCAGATATTGATGGAGCTACCTTGACAGCAACCTTAAATACGCATGTAATTGCCGGAGCAAACGTTAGAGCCGAAGGCCTAACCGATGGGGTGGTTAGTACCCTGGGAGGGGACATCGTGATCGATGCTACCAACTCAACTATCACCGATCCGAACGGACGCGAGAGTAACATCATTGTCGTGAACGTTCAAGCCGCCAACGGAGTTGTGCATGCAATCGACAAAGTTATTTTGCCCGAGCTATAGGCTCAAAATCACTTTTATAATTAAATTGGTTAGTTAGAAAAGCCGTCCAACTTTTAAAAAGTTCGGGCGGCTTTGATTTTTCTGAAAAAGAGAAATGCCGTGAGTGCTTCTAGTTATTTTAAATAGTTAAACGTCACGAAACCACTTCCACGAACAAACCTTCGTCTGTTTTATGTACAGAAGCCAATTTGTTTTTGGTGAGTCCTTTGATGGTTTTATCCCATTTCTTATTGCTCAAACCAGATTGCTCTTTTAAATAGTTCAGGTCCATGGGCGAGTTTTCCTTCAGGATCGCGAAAACGGCTTTTTCTTCTTCGGTCATAGCCACCTTCTTTTGCTCGGGCTTCATTTGCGGGAAGAACAATACCTCCTGGATAGACTCATTATTTGTCATAAACATACACAAGCGATCCATCCCAATTCCAATACCGGAAGTTGGTGGCATTCCATATTCCAAAGCTCGTAGGAAATCCTGGTCAATGAACATCGCCTCATCATCACCTTTTTCCGAAAGCTTTAACTGATCCTCGAATCGCTCTCGCTGATCGATAGGGTCGTTCAATTCGGTATAGGCATTGGCGAGTTCCTTGCCGGCCACCATAAGCTCAAAGCGTTCGGTCAACCCTTCCTTGGAACGATGTTTCTTGGTAAGCGGACTCATTTCAACGGGATGGTCGATGATAAAAGTGGGTTGTACATATAAATGTTCGCATTTTTCACCAAAGATCTCATCGATCATTTTTCCAACCCCAAAGCTTTCGTCGACCTCGATCTCCAGGCTATTACAAACATCACGTACTTCATTCTCGCTTTTCCCGTAAAGGTCAAACCCGGTGTGCTCTTTGATGGCATCCAGAATTCCCACCCGCGGATAGGGAGCCTTGTAATCGATCACATGCTCACCAAAAGGTGCTTTGGTTGTCCCATGAAGATCTATGGCAACTTGCTCAAGCAATTGTTCGGTGGTATCCATCATCCAGTTATAATCCTTGTATGCAGCATACATCTCCATGATGGTGAATTCAGGATTATGAGTACGGTCCATTCCTTCATTTCTGAAGTCTTTGGCAAACTCAAACACCCCATCGAAACCACCTACTATCAATCGCTTTAAATACAATTCGTTGGCAATTCGTAGATACAAAGGTATGTTCAATGCGTTGTGGTGTGTCAAGAAAGGCCTAGCAGCCGCACCTCCCGGGATGGGCTGGAGGATGGGCGTTTCCACCTCAAGGAATCCCATATCATTGTAAAACTTGCGAATAGTATTGGTGATCTGTGTTCGCTTGATAAAGGTATCCTTCACCTTTGGATTCACGACCAGGTCGACATATCGTTGTCGGTAACGCAATTCCGGATCGTTGAACTCATCATACACCTTCCCTTCAGCATCTGTTTTGGGCAACGGTAGCGGACGAAGGGATTTTGATAATAACTTGAAGTTTTTAACCAGGACCGTTTTTTCACCAACCTGAGTGAGAAATAACTCTCCCTCGATCCCGATAAAATCTCCCAGGTCGATCAATTTCTTGAATACATCATTATAAAGTGTCTTATCTTCTCCAGGACACAATTCGTCCCGGTTGAAGTACACTTGTATTCTTCCTTCACTATCCTGCAGTTCGCCAAAAGCGGCTTTTCCCTGCACTTTCTTTCGCATCAATCTACCGGCCATCACCACCGTCTTCCCTTCCGAAAAATCTTTTATAACCTCCTCCGAGGTATGATCTACCGGGAACAATTCGGGGGGATAGGGGTCGATTCCAAGGCTACGTAGTTGGGCGAGTTTCTCCCGTCGTACGATCTCCTGTTCAGAAAGTTGCATAGTTTGTCTTCTAGAATAAGCATCAAAGATAAATACAAACTATGGGTTTATCAATCTGTGAAGGTCACTTTGTACAGAGCGAATGTGAATTTAATTGTCTGCCTTATCCAAAGATTCCAAACCTTTCATAGCAAGTTCATCGTTGGGAGCTATAGCGAGTGCCTTTTTGTAGAGGCTGCGGGCAGTGTCTGTCTCTTTCATTTCGGCATATTTGGAGGCCAGTGATCTGATTGGGCCAGGCTCCTCGGGAAAGAGTTGTAGGTTCAGTTGTCCTATGGCAATTGCTTCTTCAAATTGGAATTTGTAGAACAGCAGATTTGAAAGAGTATTGAGTTCGTACCAACTTTCAATTGTGGGTTCAAGTTTAGATACTAACTTCTTTATTCCTTTTTCTGAATGGGGCAGGCCTTTAGTTTTCATCAGGTCGATCATCTGGTGAACTCCCTGGTAGTTTGGAGTGTATTCCTTCTGAAGAATTTGAAACAGATCGTCCTCTAGGGAAACAACAGGAGATTCGATTATGCGATTCACTTCCTTGCCGTTTTTGTAAATAACGAAGGTAGGAACCCTGAAAATATCCATTCCCTCATGTTCTCCTCCCGGACTTTGTTTATAGGCTTCTTTTCCACGGTTGACTGCTACCATGGTGAGTCGCTCCAGTGGAAATTGAGCTTCCTCTAATAATTTGTAGAAACGAGGGACCTCCCGTTTGCTATCCCCACACCAGGTTCCCATAAAAGCAGTGATGGTATATTTCTCCAGCAGACGGCTCAGGGAATCTACCAGGGCAGATTCGGGTTGGTAGGTATCGTAGTTTTCTTGAAACCAGGGATAGTGTTCTTGGGCCAAACCTTCCCAGTTGATCTTCCCCAATAGGACAGGAGTACCGTTTTCAGACTGAAATTCCTGGTTGAAAGGTTGAGCATAGGAAAGCCCCTCTGCAATTAATAGTACAAATAAAATAATGAAAATTCTCATACTTGGTTCGTTTAGATTGATGGGACCAAGTTGAAGATGCTTCCGAAGAAACCCAAGAAATAGCAGTTTGAAATAAGGTCTAGAACCGGGTGGAAATCTAAGTGTATAGGGCTTTTACCTCGGAACGAGTGGAAACCTGTAACTTTTTGTAGAGATTGTTGATATGGGTTTTTACCGTACTAACGCTCACAAACAATTGCGAGGCGATCTCCTTATTGGACTTGTCCTCTAAGATAAGTTGAAGCACTTTTTGTTCGGTTTGCGTAAGAGCAGCTTTTGCCGAATTCAAATGTTTCATTTTCCGAAGTCTTTGGAAGTAGTTAAGATTCAAAAGTATCGAAAAGACGGCGATTCCCGCTACCAGGTACATCCACCAAGGGATCCTTTTACCAGCTTGATCCTGAACCAGGTACTGGTCTGATCGCAACTCAGATTCGTATTGTAAGGTGTAAGGTGTATCGGGGTATTGATCTTTAAGTCGTGCGAGAAGTTCTTCATAATACGAATTGGATCGCAGATCCTGTAAGTAAAAATGGTAAAGATCACTCGAACGATCACTCAAAAAAGCATAGCTGTAGAGCTCGGCGAGGGGTTCTTGAAGTTGCTCCCCGTACTGTTGTAGTATACTGAACCATTTTTTGCTATTGATACGTCTGTTAGCCTCACTTCGATAGGTTCCGAAAGCAAAACGCATATCGTTCTTCAACGAATCGATCTTGAGAAAGGCATTTGCCTTTTCATGATCTGAGACTACGGCGCAAAACATTTGGTCATCGAAGGTGAACGGCAGGGATAGCTTTGTTTGGTTATTGGCTACAAAGACCACCTCCTTACTATTGGGACAATGACCCGTGAAATGTGTGACATCCTGATCTTCGGGGGTGCAATTGTCTACATGAATGCGGTAGATCTTGTTTTCTGCAGGGAGGTTGTTTCCTTTGAAAACAAAATGGCCAGTGGTATCTGCACGGGTTTCATTTAAGATCTGTTCGGGGTATACCCCGGAGATCTTACGGTAATCATCCACTACCGATAGATAGATCCGTCCGTCGCGATTGTTCAAGTCCACCACACCGCTAAACTCATATTGCCCCGTTACAGTAACCGGCAAGAATAACAATAAGAGCGATAATAAGAAAGTAAACTTCAATTGCATTTCAAATACGAATATACAAGAATGCGGGTTGTAACAAAAGCGGCATGAACAGACTGATAAGTTGACAGTAATCCCGTAAATTTGTACTTATGAGTTTTTGGAGAGTTTTGCTTTCTATCATTTTTCCGCCCCTCGCAGTGATCGACAAAGGATGTGGATCTGTGTTGATTGTATTGATATTAACAGTGTGTGGTTGGATCCCCGGAGTGATCGCAGCACTAATAATTTTAAATAACCCGAACCGATAAATTATGTTGTATAAAATAGTTCTTATACTGCTTTTGGCAGTTGGCTTAACCGCTTGTCAGTTTACAGAATCCATGGTGTTGAATGAAGATGGAAGTGGAACCATCTCCATGGAGATGAATTTCAGCGAAATGATGGCCATTAGCGGTGAATTCGACAAGGATTCCACCCTGGTAAAAATGGACACCATTGTGGCCTTCAGGGATTTCCTGGTAGAGAAAAAAGATAGTATTGCGAGCCTTTCCAAAGCAGAACGGGCGCGATTGAAAAAATTGCAGAATTATAAATTCAGAACGGTGGTCGATCCCGAAACCAATGAGATGTTGTTCGACGTGTTCACCAATTTCAGTACTGTGGAAGAAGCCAACGAGCTCATGAACGCCATGGAAAACAGTGGAGCTTTTTTACAAGGGACCGGCGATGGTGTAAAGGTGAACAATGATGAGGACTCGGCAGGATTGATAGGAGTTAAGTACAGTTTCAAGAGAGGAAAGTTCGTGCGGGATGCCTATATAAGGGACAAAGAAAAACACAATGTTCAAATGGATAGTATAAAACAAGCCGAAGCCTTTATGAGTTCGGTGATGTATAAATTGAAATATACTTTTCCAAAGCGTATCAAGAAAGTATCTGCCAAAGATGCGAGCTTTTCCCTGGACGGAAAAACCGTCGAGTTGGAGCGATCCATGGTAGAATACATGAAGGATCCGGACATATTGGACTTGCAAGTTGAACTGGAAAATTAAGCATGAACAAGCAGGTAGAAATACAGGACTTGGGCCTGAAGGATTACAAGGAGGCCTGGGACTACCAGGAAGCTCTCTTCAAGGGGATCGTAGAAACCAAGATCCGCAACCGAAGGGAGGAGCTCGAATTGGAGACGCCCAACTATTTTTTATTGGTCGAACATCCTCATGTCTATACACTGGGGAAGAGCGGCGACTTCGACAATTTGCTAGCTTCCGAAGAAAAATTAACCGAAATAGGTGCGTCTTTCTACAAGATCAATCGGGGAGGGGATATCACCTATCACGGCCCGGGTCAAATTGTGGGTTACCCCATTCTGGACCTGGAGAACTTTTTTACCGACATCCACAAATACCTTAGATTGTTGGAGGAAATGGTGATCCTAACCCTGAAGGAATACAGTTTGAAGGCAGAGCGTTCGCCCGGAGAGACCGGTGTTTGGCTGGATGTAGGAACCCCGTTTGCCAGAAAGATATGTGCCATGGGGGTACGTGCCAGCCGATGGGTTACCATGCATGGTTTTGCGTTGAATGTGAATGCCAACCTGGGTTACTTCGACCATATGATCCCCTGTGGAATTCGAGGGAAGGCGGTAACTTCACTCAACGTTGAATTGGGAAAAAAGGAAATACCCCTTTCCGAAGTAAAGAATAAATTACTGCATCATTTTAAAGTACTCTTCGAAGCCGAGCTTTTAGCCGAATTAAAGCATTGAAAAAACCGAAGGATTCCTTCGGTTTTTTATTCAATTATTTTTTTGCACTAAATATCGGGTAGATATTTATTTGGAAAAGGCGGTAAGCACTCCGGAGTTCATGACTTTCCCTTTTTTATTATAATCTTCCATCTTAACCATACCTACTCCTTCAGCGATCCAGTGTTTCGAATTGTTCTTCCGGTTTCCACCCATCCCCATTTTCATCTCGGTGGTTTGCGTGATCACATAGCAATCGAAGTTTCCGGCTGGGGTCGTAACGCTTTCCTTCCCTATCACTTTTCGATTGGTAATATTGGTATTCATATTCATTTTTATCCCCGAAAAGTCTACTTTAATATTGATGCCTGCATCGGGTAAGTTGTCGCCTACCGATAGGTCATTGGGAATATCCAGGTTGGTTCCCGTGATCTCGGTTTCAATATCCTCCGGCAGTTGGGACATCATCTCAGGTCTCGACATGGATCGATAGTCCATAGACACGACCCCATCGGCACATACTATGTCGTATGTCGTGCTCGTTAACGTGGTCTTTTTATCGTCTTTGAGCTCCTGGGTCATGGTAGCCGTCGTACTATCTCCCGAGTTAGATACATTGGTTACCGTATACTGCACGATGGCTGCTACCTTACCATTTTTACCGTACATGGTAAGTTCCGAAGTGGCTCCCTCGGTAAATGGATAGAACTTGCTACAGCTGCTTTGTGCAAAAGAGGCAGTCGAGGAAATAAAGAGGATACAAAGTGAAATGATAAAAGTTTTCATAGTTATCGTGTTTTAGAATTATTAAGACGGAATGACCAAAATCTCCACCCGTCGGTTTTTTTGTTTGTTTTCGTCGGTATCATTCGGCGCTACAGGTTGGGATTCACCGAATCCTTTGATCTGAAATTTATAAGCTCCTTTCAATTTTGTTTTCAAATAGTCCCGAACCGTTTTCGCTCTATTCTCAGATAGCGTCTTATTGCTGGCCGGATTTCCAACATTGTCGGTATGGCCTTCAATAATAATGGTACCCTTGGGCATTTCCAGAATGCTTGCAACCAACTGCTGCAATGATGATGAAGCACTGGATTTCAGTTCGTGTTTTCCGGTATCGAACAACACAGAACTGTCAAGATTCAATCGCAATGCACCGCCAATAGCCGCCACCGCATCCACGTCGGCACCGGGTAAGGTACTGCTGGTCACCAGGTCTGTTAGTCTAATATAATTATAAGTTTCTTTAGGATTTACAAATTCGGCAATATCGACAGCGGCGGTTCCTCCGTCGATTCGGCCAACTTCGATCCAGTTTTCACCATCTTTGGAAATTTCCAGATTGGTGGGTTCGATCGCTCCCATTTCGAAAACGTACAGGTCCGGACCATTGACATCTACGATAGCGTTGTCTGTGAATTCAAGCACCAGCACACCGCGTGTTCCCAGGTTGCAAACTTTGGGATGAGCAATTCTGAGGTCCTCCACCGCCATATCGGGAACGCCAACTGCACCCTCGGGATAGTTGCCATTTTTGATATCCATTTCATGAGAGATCAATCGATCGGCAAAGGATAATTTTCCCAAAGGCAGGTGAATGTAATTTCTGTGTGAATCGATATAGGTATCACCGGACTCATCGGTATTGGCGTACCATCCCGGATTTACCTTATAAAATTCTTCCCTCGCTTTTTTCGATTTCTGAAGGAAGTTTCTGTGGGTCCGTTTTCGCAGTAATTCAAATCGATCGATGAGTGCCTTGAACTTTTCGGAGGCTTTGCCACTTTTCAGATAGGCAGTAAGTTCCTTCGAGTATTTCATGTCCCGTAAATTGCGCGCTTCCGATTCGGAAACAATTTTTTCCGCTGCCGGGAGCTGCTTCAGGAAGTCCAATTCAGACTGATCTATTTCGAAAAATTCGAACAGGACAGCATTTACTTCTTCAGCGCTTGTCGATTCGGAGGCCAATCCGCGGAAGGCCATCTTACGCTTTTCCCTGCTATAGCCATACCAACCTTTCAGGTATTCTTCGATAAAAAAGGGACGATCCAGATTCATTGCTTTTCGAAGATTTTCTACAGCCCTTTCTTTCTCTGTTTTATTTTGCTTGGGTTTATAGTTGTTACCCGTGGTAGTCCCAGTTCCGGTCTCCGGATCGTTCAGGGATGCTTCCAAATCTCCTAGTACATTACTAATACTATCACCGTATTTTTCTGGATCGAAGTCGGAGAAATTTCCACCTTCGGCCATATTCTTCAGGCCTTCTCGAATTTGTTTGGCCTCTTCTTCAGATATCTGACCGCTGGCAAGCATCATTTCAATCGCTTCTTCGCTGTAGAAATTTTGCATGAACTGGTTCTCATCGAATTCATTCTCAAAGTCCTCGTCCTCATCTTCGTTGCTCCAATCATTAGTGTTCGATGTTTCGTTATCTGATATCTCATCGCTACCTGCAGAACCCTGTTCACCAGAGTTCTTGCAGGCAACTACGAGCGTCATGCAGAGTATTAAAAGTACTATCCTGGTTGTCATGATCAGTCTCCTCTTTTATAGTGCATCGCCGTAAATTCGTAATACATATACCCAAACCGGTCGTACCAGTCGGGGATACCATGTTGGGCCTCGCAGTTATTCAATTCCATGAGGGCTTGTCTTTGGCTTTCCAGTAACTCCACATACTTATCGTCGTAGGCTTTTTCCAGGTCCTTGATCGATTTTTCGATCTTACGTCGCTCACTTTGCCATGCCAGTCCGGATACGCCATGAACTCCAGATACATTGTCGCCAAACGAGAGGGCTGCATCGGTAAATTTTTTGGTGCAGTTGTAGATCACTTTCAGGCGTTCGAAGCTGTAGCGGTTTTGATTGAACGTCGCTCGTGCATTTACAAAGCAGCTTCCGCAGTCATCGGTCTCACAGAAACTGGGTACTCTGGGCATTCCCGGGGGTGGAACCGAGGAGATACAGTCTCCCAATCCAGTATACGAATCGTACAGGTCCCGTACCATGCGGTAACGTTCGTCATCCTCGATCATATCTCCAACTTCGCCAAGGCGCTCCAATCCTTCATCGATGTCGTCGCCGGCGCTATCAAATCTTTCCTCAAGCCATTCCCTGTACTCTGCACTGCGGATATCGTCAATATCGACTTCTTCTACACCAGGGTCCAGGTCGATCTCACCCTGGGCTAACGCATTTTGTGCGCTAAAAATACCGAGAGATAGCAGTAGCAAGATCAACGTTGCTTTCTTGCGCGACATCAGTTTTGCGCCCAGGAATCCTATGACCAAAAGGGCGATTCCTATGATCACATATAGCAGGGTGTTGGAGGATCCGGAGGATTTATTGGAGCCTTCCTCTGAAGCGTCTTCCGTTTCTTCGCTATCGGTGGATTTAGTAAATGCCGAACCAAGATGTTCTTCTATGGGCGGACTTGCATAAACAACGATGGTATAATTTACTTTTTTCCCCGACGGAAGGACCTTAAGGCCAAAATCTCCATAGGTTCGCAGCTTGAAATTGATAATTCCTTTATCAGAAGCGCCGGTAGTTGCCGATTCTTCCACCTCATTCCAGGTGTTCTTAACCAATTCTACTTTGAAATTCGGATTTCCAAGATTGCTGAAGATAAATACGTCCACAAATTGGAACATGTCCAATCCTTTTACATAAAAATGCTGAGGTTCCTTGTCGATGGTGACATTGGCGGCCAATCCTTGTGCTCCTTTACGCTTCTTATCCTCTTTCAATTGTAGCTGGATAGGC
This sequence comes from Flavobacteriaceae bacterium, assembly GCA_013043825.1. Classification (GTDB taxonomy): domain Bacteria; phylum Bacteroidota; class Bacteroidia; order Flavobacteriales; family Flavobacteriaceae; genus Aureisphaera. Next base: position 2,617 of record JABDNM010000250.1, on the reverse strand, counting down.
TTGATTTCTTCGTCCAGCGTGTAGGGTTGAGCGGTTACTTGGGTGAAAATTCCCAAAGTAAAAATCATTACTAGTACTACTCTAAGATAATTCATAGTGTGTTATTTTTGGGTTCCTGAATACTGTCTTGTTGTTTTTCGACGTTTTTCTCGCGCCGTTTACTTCTGCGCTCCTTTCGAGATTTCTTAGGCCCATCGATGATGGTATCAAGAACGCGATCTGTAGATTTACGTGTTTCTCGCTCTACACGTCGTTCAACGGTTCGCTCGGCAGATCGTTCTACGCGCTTGCCTAATTTTTTAAATAGCTGGGCGTTACCTGAGCTGAAGGTCCCCAGCGCTATGATCAAACAAAGAATTTTTACAGTTTTCATAATCCTACTTTTTAAATGTTGTGTGTTTTAATACTCTATTATGGTGTACGATCTTCAGCACGTATTGGCCGTCGTTCAGGTGGTTAACATTGAGGTAGATCTCCTTTTGCTGAAAGGATTCGATCATCCCGCTATACACCTTTCCTTTTTTGTTCATTATTTGGGGAATCAATGTTTGATGTAAAAGTAGCAGGTAACGATTGCCGAAGCTATTACGTATGTAACGAACCCTAGGATATATGTAACATCCCTTTGTTTGCAGCCGATTCGGAAGAAATAATAGCAGTTTTTAGTTACTCACCGGACTGTATTCGGTAGGTGAACAGCCATATTCTTGTTTGAAACATTTTGTGAAATAGGAGGGGTCGTTAAAACCAACCGAATAGCCAATCTCGGCCACTGTAGCATTGTTCTCCTTAAGGAGTTGAATCGCTAATTTGAGTCGATGTGAGCGTATAAATTCACTGGAGGATCTTCCGGTAAGTGCTTTGAGCTTTCGATGCAGTTGCATTCTGCTCACGCCCATTTCCCTGCTCAACTTGTCAACTGTAAAATCGGGATTGGTGAGTTGCTCATCGAAAACTAGCTGAAGCCGCTCGATAAAACGTTCATCGGCCGAAGTCATTGTTACTTCCCTGGGTTTCAAGATCACTTCCTGCGCAAAACGCTGCTGTAACTTACGGCGGATGTCCAGTAAGTTTTGTGCCTTGGCTTTGAGCAATTCAGAATTGAACGGCTTCGTGACATACGAATCGGCACCTGTTTCGGTCCCCTGAAGCTTGTCTAGGTCGTCAGTTTTGGCGGTAAGCAGTATCACCGGTATGTGAGAAGTAAGCTCGTTCTCCTTGATCCTTCGTGTTAAGGAATATCCGTCTTCCACCGGCATCATAACATCACTTATTACAATATCCGGGATCAATTCAATAGCTTGTTCAAAACCATCAGCTCCGTCTGCCGCCTCGTGAACTTTGTAGATTCCATCGAACAATGATTTCACATAAGTCCGAATCTCGGAGTTATCATCCACAATAAGTAGTACCGGGGCATCTTCTGCGGCTACTTCAGTAGGGGCATCAAAGACTTCGACTTTGCCTTTTGGATAGTGATCCCATTGCTGAAGTTCTTCGGAAAGTAGCTCAGAATCCTCAAAGGCACCACGATGGGTAGGAATCTCCACCTGGAACATGGTGAATCCTTTTGCCGTATCAGGCAGGTGGATTTTTCCTTTATGAAGTTCAACCAACTCTTTGGTTAGTGCAAGCCCTATGCCTGTACCCGTATTCTGATCGCTGGTTTGATAAAATCGTTCAAAAATACGTGACCGTTGTTCCTGGCTTAGAGTAGTTCCCGAATTCAACACCGAGAATTCATAGCTGCCATCGTTCCGTTTGCCTGAAATTTCAATGGTACCTTGTGTTGGTGTGTACTTTACGGCATTACCAATTAAGTTGAATACCACCTTTTGAAGCGCATCCCGATCAAACCAATCCAGTTGTTCATCTTCGGTCACCCTGGATACCATCTCAATATCCTTTTCCTTACATCTGAAGTGAAATGACTCGAGCTGGGCCGCAATAAATTGAGGCAAATTTCCGGGCTGTACTTGTAAATTCAGGTTTCCGCTTTCCAATTTGGACAATGCCAGGAGCTGGTCGACCAGGGATTCCAGTCTATTTGCATTGCTGGAGGCGGTTTGTAGATTGAATCGTTCACTTTTATTGAGATTCCCGGAAGCCAATTGATCGTCAATAGGCCCCTTGATCAGGGTCAACGGTGTACGGAACTCATGGGAGATATTGGCAAAGAAGGTGGATTTGGCCAAATCGAGTTCTTTCAATTTTAGGTTTGTTTTTTGTCGGTTGCGATACTGAACAAAAAAGAACAATCCCAGCAAACCGGTAATACCCAATCCTCCTAGCAACAAATTCCGCTGATTGGTCTTCTGCTGCTCTGCCAGTTCATTTTGAGAAGTGAGCAAGGCGATCTCCCGATCCCTGCTTTCGGTTTGATACTTTCCTTCAATCTCCTTGATGCGGGCGGCTCCCTGGAATTGGTTAAGGGAATCCTTGATTTGTTTGGCCTTGTGCAAATTGGTGTATGCACTGGAATAGTTTCTTTGTTGGGCGTACGCATCGGCTAAAAGTTCGAAAACCTGATGGTTTATGCCGCTGTTCTGATTCCCCTGGTTATACAACAATACATCCTCCAATGTAACGATGGCCTTGGCAGAGCGCTTCTTCAATA
>JABDNM010000249.1 GCA_013043825.1 Flavobacteriaceae bacterium | reverse complement strand
ATATTTACTTCAGCAATTAAACACCTATCGGTTGGATGAAGAGGAACAGGAGATCGCGCAATTCCTGGTGGGCAGTGTGGATGAAAGTGGTTACATTCGCCGGGATATTCAAGATATTGTTGACGATCTGGCGTTCACTCAAAACGTATATACTTCCGAAGAAAAAATAAAGCGCGTACTTCACATTGTCCAGGAGTTGGATCCGGCTGGAGTCGCTGCCAGGGATCTACAGGAATGTTTGCTGCTTCAACTAAGAAGAAAAAGCGATTCAGAAGCTGTTCAACTGGCAACTCGAATCATCGAAGATGCGTTCGATCACTTTACCAAAAAGCATTACAAAAAGCTTATATCCAAGTTCGATATCACCGAGGATGATTTGCGTGAGGCTATTCAAGAAATAGAGGGGCTGAACCCGAAACCAGGTGGAACGTATTCGGGAAACACCCGAATGGTCGAGCATGTGGTCCCCGATTTTGCCATCAAGATCGTTGATGGTGAATTGGAATTGACCCTAAATGGCAGAAATGCTCCAGAGTTGCACGTTTCCAGGGAGTATACGAACATGCTACAAGGTTACAAGGCGTCCAAGGAAAAGTCGAAGTCTCAAAAAGATGCGGTGCTTTTTATCAAACAGAAACTGGATGCGGCCAAATGGTTTATTGATGCCATCAAGCAACGACAACAAACTTTGTTCGTTACCATGAACGCCATCATGCATCATCAAAAAGAATATTTCCTGAGTGGAGATGAACGAAAATTGAAACCCATGATCCTCAAAGATATCGCCGATAAGATCAATATGGATGTCTCGACGGTTTCCAGGGTGGCCAATAGTAAATATGTGGATACTCCGTATGGAACAAAATTGATCAAGGATTTCTTTAGTGAATCCATGAAGAATGTACAGGGAGAAGACGTCTCTACTCGTGAGATCAAGAAGATCCTGGAGATCACAATTTCGGAGGAAGACAAGAAAAAACCCCTTACCGACGATAAACTCGCTAAGATGTTAAAGGAAAAGGGTTATCCGATAGCCCGGCGTACCGTGGCTAAATACAGGGAGCAACTTGACCTTCCCGTGGCCCGACTGCGAAAAGAAATTTGATGAATTACTTCCTACGTTTCGGAGCTTACCTTTTACATCCCTTATTGATGCCGCTGCTGGGAGCTTGTCTTTATTTCGCTATAACCCCACGATTCACCGATATTGAAATCCTCCAGGCCAAACTACTCGCGGTTGCGATCATTAGTTTATTTGTTCCCATTATTTTGTTTTTTTTACTTCGGAACTTGCGCCTAATCTCAAGCCTGGAATTGGTAAATGTACATGAGCGGAAACTGCCGTTAATGCTACAGTGCTTGCTCACTTTACTACTCGTTAAAACAGTTTTCGATCCCTATGACAACCCAGAGCTGTACTTCTTCTTTGTGGGTGTTCTTTTTTCCAGCATAGCTGCACTCATGCTTGTGATGTTCAAAATAAAGATCAGTTTACATCAAATGGGGATAGCCGGCGTGACCATGTTCATCATTGCACTGTCGGTACATTTCAAAGTAAATATGCTGGTTTGGATAGGCTTACTCATTCTAGCCAATGGATGGGTGGCTTCTTCAAGATTACATACTAATTCTCACAATTTCGTCGAGATCATCGTAGGATTCTTTATTGGCCTTGTTCCTCAAATTCTTATGTTGAATTTTTGGTTATAGAATGTAGAAAACGACGCCTAATTTCAGAGTTCTGAAATCAAGCTTGGCGTTGGAGTCCAGAAGTACTGCATCCTTAAAAAAAGGTTTGATGCTATAGTAGGCGTAAAAATTAAAGGTGCTGTATCCAAAGCTAAGCGTTGCGGCAAGTCTCACTTGATCGAATTCTGGGATATCGGTTTGTGAAACTTCGTTATTTGTTTGTTTAAAATATGCCTTGTACCAATAGGTATAACCCACACGAATACCACCGTAGATTCTCCAAAATTTATAGGTAGTGGGTGTTGAAGTTCTCCATCGTATCTCGAGGGGTAGTTCGAGCGTAGCTGTACTAAACCGATTGGTGCTAAAATCTACGTCTGAATCCAATACACGAAAGATCGTTTGTTCGTTGGTATCCTCTCCAATAAATAGGTTTTGGCCATATTGATCGAAGGCGAATCCGCCTCCTATGGCAATTGCGAAGTCTCGTGATTCATTCAGAGGCATATCTCTTACAAACCCGAAATGCACCCCTCCGGAGACTCCACGAATGTTTAGGTCACTAGGAACACTGGTCAACAAGTTGTAGGTCACACCGGCATAAAATTGATCTTCTCGATAAAGTGGATCAATTTGAGCTTTCGGAATACTGTCTTGTGCAAGTATGCTTATTCCACATAGAAACACAAACAATTGAAAAAGGTGCTTGATCGAAGTTGACATTGGTTAAAGATAACTGAAATCTGTAAAAGGGTTTCAAAAAAAACGCCTTGACAAAGCAAGGCGTTAACGACTATAAATTTTGTAAAAACTAATTTTCTATCGGTGTTCCGGGAGACGTAATGTAAATTAACTTAAGCATATTCAATTCTCTTAACTCCTGCTTGATATCTGTTACCAGGCCAGTGTTGGTCTCCTCATCTACTTTTAAGGCCACCATGATCTTACTTTGAAGTTCCGGTCGTAGTTTGGCTCGTGCTTCGGTGAGTGCGAAGCTCAAGTTGGAGATGTCTGTATATTTATCGCCAATTTGGATCTTACCCTCTGTTCCGTACTTGTCTTGATATCTCGGGCTGGGTTTACCTGCATAGATAAATACTGATCGGTCCTTTTTTAGTTTTTCAACTTGATCTCCTTTTGGTAAACGTTGTTGAACTAAGAGATTACTATCTCTCAATACGGTTACTACCATAAAGAAGAATAAGAGCATGAAAACAATATCCGGTAAGGACGCGGTATTTACAGCTGGGATCTCTCCTCCCTTTTTCTTTTTAAATTTGTGTGCCATCTATCAATATTTTAAGATCCGGACTTTTTAGGTTCTGCTTCAGATAATTTCAATGGAATCATGTCCTGTATTTCCTGAAGTTGTCCTTCTATCCGTTCCTGTTGCGCAGCGCTTCCATTGAAATTTCCATCATCGATGGAGCGCTTCATCTCGGTGAATTTCCATCCAAATTTTCTTTGAGATTCTCGATCTCTAAGGAAATTGTACGCCGCCACTAATTCATTTTGAACAGCGATGTACATTTTATACGATGTAAGTCGGTCGTTCTGTACAGAAATCACAGCCTTATTCGGGTTGTCTGATGATCCCGGCAATCGATTCCCCTGGCAGAAAGAGCAATGCTCCGGACTTCCGGCGGGTGCTCCCCCATTATCGATAAATTCGATAGCTGCCTGACGAAGATCCTTGATATTCATCAAATTTTCTTCCACCAACAACTGATCATGACGATTCACATTTACAATAAACAGGTTTTTCTGTTTGATGATTGGTGGATCCTCAACATCTTCAATAGGTGGTAGCTGTCTCGCAATTCCCTTGTCCTTTTCGATGGTTGTTGTAACCAGGAAAAAGATAAGCAATAGGAAGGCGATATCGGCCATGGACCCAGCGTTTACTTCTGGTGATGATCTTCTTGCCATTATCTGCTTGTTAATTTTTTGAATCCGCTTAATACCATCGAACCTATGGCTACGATCGCCAAGATATAAAAGGTATAGAGTCCTGCACCTACCCAACGGGATCCACCCTCGGAGAGTGTGGTTCCATCCTGCAGTAGCTGTTCAGTTCCAGTGGCCAACCCATAAGAGACTGCGACGACTACCAAAAAGGCACCAATTGAAATGAGTGTCTTTTTAATGTTGCCTTCGAAAATCCCTTTCAGTACAAAAATGAGTACTAAAACCAGGACGATCCCCAGGGTGATATAGGCCGTATATGCCAAGCCATTGATGCCGCTTTCGCTACCGGTCCAGATGAGCGCCATGAAGACAGCACCCAAGATACCAAGCACTATGGCTACGATTCTTAATAGTTTGTGTAAACCCATTACAGTTTGTGTTTTAAATTACTTTTTGTTTTTGTAGTCTACCAGCATATCGATCAATGTGATAGAGGCATCTTCCATACTGTTTACGATACTATCGATCTTAGCGATAATATAGTTATAGAAGATCTGAAGGATGATTGCAACGATCAAACCAAATACTGTGGTAAGAAGTGCAACTTTAATACCTCCGGCTACAAGAGATGGGTTCATATCACCCGCTGATTGGATCTTATCAAAGGCAAAAATCATACCGATTACTGTACCCATGAAACCAAGCATTGGTGCCAATGCGATAAACAATGAAATCCAGGAAACATTCTTTTCCAACTGTCCCATTTGAACTCCCCCATAAGACACAACAGCTTTTTCGGCAGCTTCAATACTCTCATTGGCTCGCTCGAGTCCCTGATAGTAAATGGATGCAACGGGCCCTTTGGTATTTCTACATACTTCTTTGGCAGCTTCCAACCCACCGCTATTCAAAGCGTCTTCCACATTATTAGCCAACTTTTGTGTATTGGTAGTAGAAAGGTTAAGATAAATGATTCTCTCAATGGCAATTGCCAATCCAAGAATTAAACACAACAGAACAATTCCCATAAATCCGGGACCACCCTCGATAAAACGTTGTTTCAGGTTTTGATGGAAGCTAGCAGATTCGCCTTCGGCAGAAGCTGCTTCGTCCTGAATAATGGTAACCGTACTTGCCGAAACCAAAGACTGAACATTGGTTGGCATCGTTTGAGAAGCAGTTGCGTTGGCAGTGGTTGTCCCTGCGAAAATGAGTGCTGCAATTGCTAGAATAGAAAATAATTTTTTCATTGCTATCGACTTAAAGTTTGTTTTTAGTTAAAGGTTTAAAGATATAAAAATAATTAGTTAATGTGCAATATTTATGCGAATCTACAAGGGTTTATCACAATTCTTCGATGAAATTAAAATTTCCCCGTTGGAATGGTTCGAATTATACATATTGGTGAGAATATACTGAAGGAAATTTCAGGAAATTCGAATGTACCAGTGTTCTCAACTTATCAGAATGATCCCTCCTTGCCCTCTGTCGTGATCCGAAAAAGGAATCCTCAGAACAAAGCAAATCGCTGCGCGATTTACAAAAAACTCGAAGCCCAAAACGCTCAAGCAAACTTGGACGTTTTGGGCTTCTCTTTTTTTGTTGCAGAGAGGAAGGGATTCGAACCCTCGATACGCTTTTGGCGTATACACACTTTCCAGGCGTGCGCCTTCGACCACTCGGCCACCTCTCTAAAACCGCTTCATAATTCTACTTGGGAAGCAGGGGGGCAAATATCAAAAATTTTACCCTCAATACCATAAGAAAAGGAGGATAATTTATCCCATTTCGCCGCGCAATGGCGTCTCGAAGAGTGTCTTTATACTGGATGGCGAAACCTCCTGGCCCAGCAAGTACATCAATTTGGCAAGTGCAGCCTCGGTCGTGATATCCTTTCCAGAAATAACACCTAGTTTTTTAAGTCCAATGCTGGTTTCATAAAGTCCCATTTGAACACTCCCGCCAGAACATTGAGTTACATTTATTATTGGAATTCCACGTTTTTTTACTTTGGCCAGGCTATCGAGGAACCAGGCTTCAGATGTAACATTCCCACTACCATAGGTTTCAAGCACAAGGCCTTTCAATTGCGGAAACGACAACAGATAGTCCAGCGTACTGGGTGAGATGCCGGGAAATAACTTCAGCAGTAAAATATTAGACTCCATGGCTCGATGCACCTTCAATTTCTTTCTAAAGTTTGGCTTCAACAAAGCTTCTTTATGGATACTTAAATGTACTCCGCTTTTGGCCAAGGGCGGATAGTTCAAAGAAGAGAATGCCTCAAAATGTTCCGCGGTAAGCTTAGTTGTTCTATTGGCACGATACAACTTGTACTCAAAATACAAACCCACCTCGGCAACAACGGGTTTTCCATTTTCTCGAAGTGCTGCTATCTGAATCGATGTGATGAGGTTCTCTTTAGCATCGGTTCTTAAGTCCCCAATGGGGAGTTGTGATCCGGTAAATATTACAGGTTTAGATAAATTCTCCAGCATAAAGCTCAAGGCAGACGAGGTATACGACATGGTGTCACTGCCGTGCAAGACCACAAATCCATCAAACGAATCGTATCGTTTCTCGATGATCGTCGCTAGTTCCACCCAATAAGTTGGATTCATGTTGGAGCTGTCGATGGGATGTTTGAAACTGGTAGCCCGAATGGAACATTCCAGATGGTTGAGCTCGGGTATATGGGTGAGCAAGTCTTTGAAATCGAACGTTTGAAGCACTCCGGATTTAAAATCACGGATCATTCCAATGGTTCCCCCGGTGTAAATTAATAAGATCTTGGTTTTTCGTTTCATATCAAATACCAAATACGATTTTGGAGTTTTGTGTGGTAACCTCAGCTATTTCCATTTCAGTTTTACCATAGATAGCGGCTACTTTTTTACATATTAGTTCAAGATAACTGCTTTCGTTTCGCTTTCCCCGGTACGGTACGGGAGCAAGGTAGGGAGAATCGGTTTCCAATACAATATGATTCAGGTCGATCTCATGAAGGAATTGGTCTATTTTCCCATTCTTAAAAGTAACCACACCACCAATTCCTAGTTTCATCCCGAAGTTTATCGCACGTTCCGCCTGCTCGATCGTGCCGGTAAAGCAGTGAAATATTCCGAAAAGGTCCTGGTCCCGCTCGGTTTCCAATACCTCGAAGATCTCATCGAAAGATTCCCTGCAATGGATCACGATAGGCAATTTGTGTTTTTTGGCCAGTTGAATTTGTCGTTTGAAGGCGATTTGCTGGATGTCCAGGGTGCTCTTGTCCCAATACAGATCGATGCCTATCTCACCAACGGCATAGAATTTTCGGGTTTCGAACTGCTTTTCAACATGTGCGAGTTCTGTTTCATAATTGTCTTTTACCGAAGTGGGATGCAAGCCCATCATAAGGTAAACAATATCGGGATAGGCCGCCTCCAGTTCATACATGGCCTGGGTGTATGTGGAATCAATAGCAGGTATAAAGTAGCGCTCAATGCCCACTTTCCTGGCGCGTTCCAACATGGCGTCGCGGTCATGAGAAAAAGCTTCACTATAGAGATGAGTATGTGTATCGGTAAGCATCAAGCAAAGCTAGCATTTTGTTGATTACCTTTACAAAAAAAACAGTTGACATCTCTTCGAAAATTTATGGAGACCCGTTCATTTCAGCGGGTCCCTCTGAAAAAATTAAAGTCTGGACATTATAAACTTAGCCTGAAGATCAATGGACTAAAAGCAGAATTCATATTAGATACTGGAGCATCCACGAGCTGTATGGGTTTTGAAAGTGTAGCAAATTTTATTCTCAATGCTGAAGAAAGCGATGTAAAAGCTGCGGGAGCCGGTGCTATCAACATGGAAACCAAAGTTGCCATGAATAACGAAGTGAGCATTGGGAGTGTGACGATGAGAGGGGTACATCTCATTTTGTTCGATTTGAATCATGTGAACGAAGCCCTTTCACAGGTGGATGAACAACCCATCCATGGTATCCTGGGCGCCGATTTGTTGAAACAAATGAGAGCCGTGATAGACTACGGAAGGAACTGTTTTTACATCCGCTAGCCAATTTGGCAACCTAACTATTTTTACTATATTTAACCTAGCCCTTAACTCATCAAATTGAAGTACAACCGATATCTTTTTACAGGCATTTTTTGCTTTGCTTTGGTCGCAACTACTTCTGCGCAAGACCTTGCTTTTTATAAAGAACTTGTCGAAAATACCCAGGATCCACTGAAACGATTGGAAGCCATGGATTCGGTTATTTCTAAAACACGAAGGACAAATCCGGATGACTTTGTCGACTATAGCTTAAGGTATATCGAATTGTCTAAGGAAATAGACAGCATTGAAGCAGCGGCTAAGAAAATGATAAATGTGAGCTATAGCCTCACGTCGATCAAGAGTCAGCCACGCAAGGTACTTACCCTTATCGATGGATTGCTCGCCAGAAAATATGCCATTAAAGACAGTTTTCTGTTAGGAAGTCTCTACCTGAAGCGAGGTGGAGCGAACACCCGGCTGGACCTGCCCCAGGCGATCGAAGATTTTAATTCCGCTATCGACAACTATGGTGTCAACGACTCATTGTATGTTGCAGATGCATTCCTCTTCCGGGGTCAGGCGTATTCCAATTTAGGTAAATTCGTTCCTGCCGGAGAAAGCTATAAGCAGGCCTATGAATACTTTGAGGCCCTGAAAGATTATGAATACATGTACTATGCTCGCCAGGGAGTCACCACCATGTTCAGTATGAATGGCTTTTTCGATAAGGCTAAAGAGGAACGCGATAAGAGTATCGAAAAGATAAAAGAACTTGGACTGGAACACCACCTTGTAACGGCCTACTACAACCAGGCATTGGACTATAAAAAACAAGGCAAGACCAAACTTTACCTGGAATACCTGCTCAAAGCTGAACAGGCAATAGAATCTGCCCGCAAAGGAAGTGTGAACGAAGGAACTAAGATCTATGTATACTCCAAACTGGTTGAATATTACGCCGGAACAGGGGATATTGAAAAGGCGGAAGCCTTTCTTGCTAGGGTCTCTTATGGCTATAATTCGGCACCGGAAGACCTCCTCAACAGGGTACATTACAATGCGGCTATGGCCAGCTTTCATTTTGCGAAGGCAGAATATTCCAAGGCCTTGAAATTTGCGAAGGACAAACTGGAGAACGCAAGAATATTGGGATATGAAGAGGATGTTCTGGATTCACATCACCTGCTTTCAACCATTTATGAAGCCAGTGGCAATTTCAAGCAAAGCCTTCAGCATAAAAACCTCTATGCCAACCTGAAAGATTCTATTTACAACAAAACCACTGCCAACAAACTGGCCTATTATCAAACGCTCTACGAAACGGAAAAAAAGGAAAACGAGCTCATTGAAAAGAGCACCAGTATTCAGTTGCTTGAAAAAGACAATGAATCTTCGAAAAAGAGAATTATCTATGTGGGGATGGTTCTTTTCACTTTCTTCGGAATGATCTTGCTCTTCAGAAACAGGATGCGTATCAAGAACAAAAAAGTATTGCAGGAACAATTCAGTAGGGAATTACTGGTGTCCCAGGAAGAAGAGCGTAAAAGGATCTCAAAAGACCTGCATGATGGTCTTGGGCAACGATTGCTGCTCATCAAGAACAATGTGGTAAAGACGAAAGATGAAGATACCAAGCAATTGGTTGAAACCGCTATTGACGAAGTGCGTTCTATTTCCCGTAACTTGCATCCTTTTCAGTTGCAGGAATTAGGAATAACCCGAGCTATTGAATTCACCGTGAATCAAGTCGATGAAAATACCACCCTTTTTATTTCTTCGGAAATTGATAATATCGACAATTTGTTCACCAAGAAACAGGAGGTAAATATTTACAGAATTGTTCAGGAGGCCTTGAGTAATATTATTAAACACGCCAAAGCTGAAGCGGGCAAGGTTATTGTGAAAAGGGAACCTCAAATGGTTAGTATTAGTATTCGGGATAATGGAATAGGATTCGATTTTTCTGAAAAGTACCAAAACGTAAAATC
>JABDNM010000133.1 GCA_013043825.1 Flavobacteriaceae bacterium | reverse complement strand
GTACAAAGGAACCATTTGGATCCTCGTGGGCTTTGTTATTTTCGTATTGCTTTTACTAGCGGTAAATCTATACCTGCGGGACTGATGGCTATCAAAAAAAAATCCTTCCATTTTTGCAACGGAAGGATTCAATCATATTATTTTATTCAAATTCTTAGTTCTCTAAAGGAAGAAAACTATAGTCCTTACTATACTGCAGCATCTGTCCCTCAAAGCTATCTGGTTGTTCAATGCTGAAACTTTCGATCTCCCCGTCGGCATTCATCTTAGGAACGATTACCGGATTAACGAACCCACTGTACGGAGCAGATTTGAATTGTTTGTTTCTCTCAAGTACCTCGGCATGAATCGCCTGATCTACTTTTACTCCATAGTTTTCTACCAATGCTTTTGCAGCTTCATAATCCCCTTCTGAAGTAATTCGTTGCGTCTCCTTTAGCAATTGTCCGAAAAGTTCGCGCAATTTCACGTAGTCATTAATATTGTAGTAGGTTTTCCCATTGCGAGTTACCTTTTCGATCACCTTATCGGCCTCCCCCTTTTCGAATGCCCATGCACTCACCCATTGTCGGTTTCGCATGTGCGATTCTTCTACATCATCACCCAGTTCCAGTCTAATTAATTGAGTAACCAGCCCGTTACGGATGTATCCATCGTAGGCTGCCTTTCCAGTTTCTTCCCAGTTTTCGACCAAGCCTAATTGCTGTAATTTAGGATCCATTAAATAGTACAAACCAAAGAGATCTGCACGTCCTTCCTCGATAGTAGATTTATAACTTTTCAAAGTCTCCTTGGGAGTTCCAACACCGGGATTGATCTGTCCCGAGGCATGCCCAACTACTTCGTGCAATGCCGTATGCAACTTATCGGCCAGTTGTCCGTACTTTTCTTCCAGCCTGATCTCTTCTTCGTCGTGTGCGAATTCTTTCAACCGACCGCTTCCACCGGCATTGTTGTAGGCGTTGATAATATTCCCCAACGACACCGATTTACTACCGTGAGCTTGCCGAATCCAGTTGTTGTTTGGCAGGTTCACACCAATTGGAGTACTTGGAGACGCATCTCCGGCCTCACCGGCCACGATGACCGTTTTATAGGAGACTCCTTTTACTTCTTTCTTCTTGTGTTCGGGCATCAAAGGTGAATTATCCTCAAACCATTGGGCCTCCTTGGACAGCACGGCCATTTTCTTGGACATATCGAAATCTTTGATCTCCACGATAGTTTCGTAGGATCCTTTGTACCCTTTTGGGTCGTTGTACACTTCGATGAAGCCATTAATCCAATCGATATCTCCTTCTGTAGAATTTACCCAGGCAACTGCGTAGTCATCCCATGTTTCCAGGCTACCGGTTTTGTAATATTCGATCAATAGGCGCAGCGCCTCGGCTTGCTTCTCATCTTCCGCGACCCCTTTTGCCTTTTCGAGCCATTCAACGATTTTGTCGATCGCCGACCCATACAAGCCTCCGCTTCTATATACGCGTTCTACCAACTTGCCATTTTCCTTAACCAGGCGAGTGTTCAAACCTATTTCAATGGGCTCCTTGGGATCGACTTTAATAGCTCCATAAAATTTCTCAACCTCGGCATCTGTTACGTCCGGTCCATAAAAGTTGATGGCGCTCTCCAGAACGATATCGGCGTCTTTATTCAAGTTTACTTTTTTAGAATCTCTCTCATTGAAGATCACATCTACGGCCCCTTGGGCAAGCGTTGCTCCGGTTTCAGCTAACAAGCTATTAAAATACTCCTTACTGAAATCGGGCTTTAGCTTTGCATTGCTGTAGTGGTGGTGAATCCCGTTGGAGAACCAAACACGTTTTAGATAGATTTCAAAGTTCTTCCAGTCATCGGTTGTTTTATCACCCTCATAGTTAGTATATATCTGTTCCAGCGCTGCTCTAATCTTTAAGTTATGCCGGTAATTCTGATCCCACATTATGTCTCTCCCGGATAGTCCTGCCTGCGTTAAATAATAAACCAGCTTCTGTTCTTTTAAACTTAGGTCTTCAAATCCCGGTATCTGGTACCGCAGTATTTTCAGGTCGGCAAATTGCTCAACCAGATATTCGAAATCGGAACCGTCATTTACTCCTACATTTTCCTGAACCGTTGGTTCCGCATTCTTCTTACCTTCTCCACAAGAAAAGAACAGCATGCTCGCGAAGACAGCAATTAATAATAATTTAGTTTTCATTCCTTTATTTTATTGATTTGCCACAAATGTAACAAAATAAAAGCTGTTCCCGAACCCCTGAATTGAGCTGCTTAAAATTTAATTATCTTAGCATGATCGAAATACATAACCACCCATGAAACTCTTAAAATATTTATTTTTTTTAATCCTTATCGTGCTTATTGGGGGAGCTGTATATTTTGGTACTCAAGACGGCAATTTTGACCTAAGTGAGAGCCAGGTCATTCAAGCGCCTACCACTCTAGTCTTTGATAAGGTAAATGATCTGTCCACCTGGGAATCCTGGGGACCCTGGAAAGCGGAAGATTCTACCATGGTTATCATCCTGGGGGAAAAAACTAAAGGCGAAGGGGCGTCCTATTCATGGACCGGTGAAATGGACGGATCACTGGAAACCACCTCGGTAACACCGAATGAACAGATCCTTCAAAAACTTAGCTTGTTGACCCCGGCCGGGGAACGAAACCCCGAAGTATATTGGAATTTCGAAGAAGTGGACGGAGGTACAGAGGTTACCTGGGGTATGAAAGGTGAACACACGTTTATGGATAAGGTATATTATGCTGTTAGCGGGATGGATTTTAACGGCGACATGAAAAAAATGCAAACAACTGGACTGGAGAATATCGCGAAACAAGTGCAAGAGGATATGAAAAAATACTCCATAACAGTCGAAGGGATCAAGGAATACGGTGGGGGGTATTATCTGTACACCACTACAGCCTCTACACTCGCCGGTATTGGCGAAAAAATGGGTATAATGCTCGGAAAGGTAAGTGCGTTTATGAGCCAGAACAACATTAGCTCGGCAGGAATGCCATTTACCATTTACAACGAGATCGATGAGGCAAATGGAACGGTAATTTTTTCCTCGTCCATTCCTGTGAGTGAACGCATCATTATCACAGAAGGGGACGTACTATGTGGTCATATGAAGCCAACATCGGCTGTAAAAACTGTATTACTAGGCAATTATGAATACTTGTCCGAGGCGTATAATAAGGCCCATGAATATGTTGCACAAAACAATCTAATCCCCGATCCCTCAAAAAAGGTATTCGAGGTTTACAGTAACGATCCAGGGGATTTTCCGAATCCCGCCGACTGGCGCACAGATATCTACATCCCGGTTTTTAAAGACCTTCGGAGTAATCATCCCATAATTCGCGGAAACTAAGAGGTCATGCTGAAATCTCTTTTATTGGTATTCTTAGGGGGTGGCATTGGTAGTTCCCTGCGCTTTGGTGTTGATCGTTATCTCAACCCGGTATTGGTAGGTTTTCCTTACGGCACTTTCGCCGTTAATATATTAGGAAGTTTATTTATTGGATTGATCCTTGGTTGGGCGGCCAGGAATAACTCCATTTCTCACAATACACTCTTCCTCTTGGTTGCTGGATTTTGTGGTGGTTTCACGACCTTTAGTTCGTTCGCTTATGAAAACTACCTGTTCCTCAGGGATGGAAATATGGGCTTGTTCGCTGTCTATACACTGGCAAGTCTGGTAATTGGTTTCGGAGCGGTTTTCCTTGGAATATGGCTCGTAAAGTTCATTTGAACTAAAGCGTAATCATTCAGTAAAAAAAATGATTAACTTTAAATGTTCGAACGGATATCATGTTTACCATTCTCAATTCATTTCAACAACAAGTGGCATACCGCGACCACCGGATCTGTGTGTATTGATTATGAAACTATCAACAATATCAATTAGAAATCGTCCGGCTGCTTAGTCGGACGATTTAATTTTAGGTATTTCACAACCCAACCATGAGAAAGATATATTCTCAATACATAGCCAATTTTCAGGGCCTATCGCGAGAGATATGGTTGCTCTCCTTGGTGACGTTCATCAACCGGGCAGGTGCGATGGTGATTCCATTTTTATCCCTGTATTTGGTTAATGAAAAAGACTTCACCTTACCCCAGGTGGGTTGGATCATGACTAGTTTCGGATTGGGATCCTTCTTAGGTGCCTGGGTAGGCGGTAAACTAACCGATCGGGTGGGTTATTACAAAGTAATCGTTATGAGCTTGCTGCTGGGAGGACTTGGCTTCATTGCTTTGCAGTACCTGGACACCTTCATAGAACTCTGTATTGGAATTTTCGTGCTTATTTTTGTAGCTGATTCTTATCGTCCGGCGATTTTTGTAGCATGTGATGCCTACAGCAAACCCAAAAACGTAACCCGTGGGATTGCATTAATTCGATTGGCCATCAATCTGGGATTTTCTATTGGGCCTATGATTGGTGGGCTCATTATCGCTAAGGTGAGCTATACATCGCTGTTTTGGATTGATGGAATTAGCTGCATCGTGGCCGCCAGCATGTTGTTCATGGTGCTCAAGCCAAAGAAGGTTCGCACCACAGTAGAAGAAAAGTTGGTTGTTAAGTACGGAAATCCCCCACAAAAAAACGGACCGTTTATGCTCCTCATCCTTATTATGATCCTTAGTGGGGTGATGTTTGTTCAGTACTTCTCGGTGGTACCCTTATATTACGAAAAAGCGCATTTCTTATCGGAAGATCTCATTGGATTATTGTTATTCCTTAACGGTGCTATGATCGTTCTATTCGAAATGCCGCTGGTGGGATGGTTGGAGCGAATCAATGTTTCCAAAACCATGGCAACCTTTTGGGGAATGGTATTCCTTGCATTGAGTTTTATCGTTCTCAATATTAGCGCATGGAGTGGTGTTTTGGTGATTGGAATGGTGCTTATGACAATTGGTGAGATGATCGGGTCCCCCTTTTCTAATGCACTGGCGCTTGAATTATCACCCAAAGGCAGAAAGGGAGCCTACATGGGATTTTACAGCATGAGTTGGTCTGTCTCACATATTCTGGGTCACAACGGAGGCATGAACCTGGTTGATTCCTTCGGATGGGACACTACTTGGTATGTCGTTTTTGGGATTTTGGTAGGTGTTTCAATAATGTCATGGTGGTTACACCTCCTATTGAAGAAAGTCCCGCTGCCCGTTAAATAATTTTATCTTTGGCTTATGAAGTATTTGATCCTGGTCCTGTTTTTCTTCGGAATGATTTCCTGCGGAAAAGCGCCCGATAAACTTCCGGATTCCCTGGAGATCGATAGCCCTTCCATAGTTAGGGCCAATGCGTTTCCGAAGTTGGATACCAGCAGGTACAATGTGGGATTTCTTATCATGGATGGAGTATACAACACCGAATTGACCGCCCCATTCGATATCTTTCAGCATACAGCCTTCAGAAAGAACATCAAAGCCATGAATGTGTTTACAGTGGCCGATAGCCATGAACCAGTGGTAACTTTCGAAGGTATGCGTATCCTACCCGATTTCAATTACCTGAAAGACTCCATCCCCAGGATAGATATCCTAGTGGTTCCCAGTGCCGAACACCATCTCGACACCGATCTGGAGAATGAGGCCATGATCGAGTTCGTAATAAGAGTGGATCGGGATGCACTTTTCGTCACTTCCCATTGCGACGGGGCTTTTGTTTTAGCCAAGGCCGGACTTTTGGATGGTAAAGTCTCTACTACCTTTCCCAGCGATATTGAAACCATGCGCTCCTTATTTCCCAACCTGGATGTTCGCGATGAGGTTTTGTTCGTGCATGACGGTAAATACATCACCTCGGCGGGAGGGGCAAAAAGTTTTGAAGCTGCACTGTACTTGTGTGAATATCTTTACGGTGCTGAAATTGCCCGATCCTTGGCAAGAGGCCTGGTCATCGATTGGGATTTATCAAAGGTCCCGCACCTGGTGATATCGGCGCCTTAAATAGGACGCAATTCATTGTTCTCCACTACCTGTGAAAGGACAATTTGAGTTTTGGTCTCTCCATAACTTATCAATTGATCGATAAATCGCTCCAAATGCTTTTGATTCTTAAGCACTACCTCCATGACTATATTTTCGTTCCCGGTCACTCGATAACAATTGATAACCTCGTTATATGTTTTCACCTGTGATAGAAAAGGTTTTAGCTTACCCATGAAAGCGCGAAGCGTAATAATGGCCTTTAATTGGTAACCACTTTCAAAGTGGGAAACATGAGCGTGATAACCACTGATTACACCCGCATCCTCCAACTTTTTAATTCGTTCCGAAACCGCTGGTGAACTTATCCCCACCCGCCTTCCAATCTCGGCATTCGAGGATCGTGCATTGGCCTGGAGACAGTTCAGAATTTTCCAATTAAGTGGATCAATTTTCATATTTGAATAAATTTAACGTGAAAATATATAAAATTAAATCAAAATTGCCAATTTACTTTAAATTCGAAAGAATCAAGTCCTGAATTGTTGGTAAATTTGAAACAATTGCTAGAAACTGAGAATTATTATGTTACCCAACGTACCCAAGCACCTGCCACAATCACTCCTTTATGAGAAGGCAATGGAGATATTTCGCCTCTCGCGAAGCATCTCGCACTATTTTGTGGACGACTTGAATTATCTTCAGGATGATGGGAAGGAAGATCCCAATGTCTACTTTTCAGGAGATATTGTACAGCAGTCGGTTTCGTTGGCACCCGAAATCTTGAAAGCGGAGAGCGAATCCTTTTCAGAAAATAAACATAAGTACGCGGCTTCAGTCACACGGCTGACCAATTCCCTGTACAAGAACTGCGAGCGCTTGGAAAAAACCCATTCCAATGGCAGGGATTTCCTTCCCGTCCTTCGGAATGAACTTAAAAAATTCAGAAAGTTGCAGCGCAGCTGGATGATGACCTTGTAGCTAAGCGGTTACATATTCCTTCTATACTGACCTCCTACTTCGAACAACGCTTTGGTGATCTGCCCAAGTGAACAATATTTGCAAACTTCCATGAGCGCTTCAAAAATGTTTTGGTTATTCACAGATCTTTGCTGAAGGTCATTTAACAAGCTGAGGGCTTTTTCCTCATTGAACTGATTCAAATTCTCAACCACAAGAATTTGGTACTGCTTCTCATCTTCAGTGGCTCGAATTACCTCCGCAGGAAGAACTGTCGGTGATCCCTTACTGCTCAAGAATGTATTTACTCCAATGATCGGGAATTCCCCGGTATGTTTCAATGTTTCGTAATAAAGGCTTTCTTCCTGGATCTTACTGCGCTGATACATGGTTTCCATGGCTCCAAGAACGCCGCCGCGTTCGGTAATTCGATCGAATTCATCCAACACTGCTGTCTCAACCAGGTCGGTTAACTCTTCAATAATGAATGAACCCTGAATGGGATTTTCGTTTTTCGCAAGTCCCAATTCCTTGTTAATAATAAGTTGGATCGCCATGGCACGTCTCACACTTTCTTCGGTTGGAGTCGTGATCGCCTCATCATAAGCGTTGGTATGCAGCGAATTACAGTTATCATAGATAGCATACAATGCTTGCAGGGTAGTACGAATGTCGTTGAAATCGATCTCCTGTGCATGTAGGGAACGCCCAGAGGTTTGAATGTGATATTTCAACATCTGCGCCCGGGGATTGGCACCATATTTATGCTTCATCGCCTTTGCCCAGATCTTTCTGGCTACTCGCCCTATCACTGAATATTCAGGATCGATTCCATTGGAGAAAAAGAAGGATAGGTTGGGACCAAACTTATTGATGTCCATGCCCCTGCTCAGGTAGTATTCCACATAAGTGAATCCGTTGGCCAAAGTGAAAGCCAATTGGGTGATGGGGTTGGCTCCGGCCTCTGCAATATGATAACCGCTAATGGACACCGAATAAAAATTCCGAACCTTATGATCTATGAAGTATTCCTGAACATCGCCCATCAATCTCAGGGCGAATTCGGTGGAAAAAATACAGGTGTTCTGTGCCTGGTCTTCCTTAAGAATATCTGCCTGGACCGTACCGCGCACCTGGGTGAGGGTTTCCAACTTGATCTTTTCGTAGACAGCTTTATCGAGCACCTGATCACCGGTGACTCCCAGCAGCATTAGTCCAAGACCATCATTACCCTCGGGAAGCTCTCCCTGGTACTCGGGCCGTTCTTTACCTTTGTAAATCGCCTTGATTTTCTTTTCAATTTCTTCTTCCAGCTTATGTTCCCTGATATACTTTTCACAATTCTGGTCGATGGCGGCATTCATAAAAAAACCAAGAAGCATAGGAGCTGGACCATTGATCGTCATACTTACTGATGTCATAGGATCGCTAAGATCGAATCCGGAATATAATTTCTTGGCATCATCCAGGCAGCATATCGAGACGCCAGCATTCCCAATCTTACCGTAGATATCTGGTCGGTGGCCAGGATCGTTGCCATATAAAGTTACGCTATCAAAAGCTGTTGAAAGTCGTTTGGCCGGCATATCCAAACTCACGTAATGGAACCTCCGGTTGGTTCGTTCCGGACCGCCTTCCCCGGCAAACATGCGCGTTGGATCCTCCCCGGTTCTCTTAAATGGATATAAACCTGAAGTGAAGGGAAATTCGCCAGGAACATTCTCCTGCAAGTTCCAACTTAAAATATCTCCCCATGCCTCATATTTGGGCAGCGCAACTTTTGGGATTTGAGTATGAGAGAGAGACTCTGTGTGCGTTTCTATTTTTATTTCCTTGTTTCGAACTTTAAAAGAGTAGATTGGATCGCGGTACCGTTGTACTTTTTCCGGCCACTGCACTATTAGTTCCCAATGGTACGGATCCAGGTCCATTTTCACCCGATCAAATTCCTTCAGTAACAACCCAAGGAACTCTTTGTCGGTTTCATTTTGAGCAAAAGAAAGGATTTCCTTCTGGTCCAATCCCGATTTCTCTAACAAAGAGGTTTCCTGCTCACCCCAATCCACATTTGCGACAGAACAAATTGTTTTATAGATGCCATAAAGACGTTGGGCGATCTCCACCTGTTCCTTACCCTTTTGATCATAGGAACGGTTATTTTCTGAAATTTCAGAGAGGTATCTTGTCCTGGCCGGCGGGATAACAAAAATCTTTTCGCTCATTTCATTACCGACCTCGAAAGAGCTCTTTAGATCGCATTGAGTTTTTTCAACCAGGGTATCCATGATGGCCCTATAAAGCTTGTTCATTCCGGGATCGTTGAATTGAGAGGCTATCGTCCCATAAACCGGCAGCTCTTCCTGTGGTGTATCCCATAGATTATGGTTCCGCATGTATTGTTTCTTTACATCCCGGAGGGCATCCAGTGCTCCTCGCTTATCGAATTTATTGATCGCCACCAAATCGGCAAAATCAAGCATATCGATCTTTTCGAGTTGAGTGGCGGCTCCAAATTCTGGAGTCATTACGTATAGTGAGACATCGCTGTGGTCCAGAATCTCCGTATCGCTCTGTCCAATCCCAGAAGTTTCCAGAATAATTAGATCGTACCCGGCCGCTTTGATGATCTCAATGGCTTCAGACACGTATTTGGACAAAGCCAGATTGCTTTGACGCGTTGCCAGACTACGCATAAATACGCGGGGCGAGTTAATGGCATTCATTCTTATTCGGTCACCCAGAAGTGCCCCCCCTGTTTTCCTCTTAGAGGGATCCACGGAAATGAGTCCCACTGTTTTTTTGGGAAAATCAAGCAGGAATCTCCGAACCAATTCATCGACAAGCGAGGATTTACCCGCTCCACCAGTACCTGTAATTCCCAGAACTGGGGTTGCCAACTCCTTATTTTTTTTATGAATCTCCTGTAAGGCCTCTTGCGCGATCTCGGGAAAATTCTCTGCAGATGAGATTACACGGGCAATGGCACCCGGTTCTTCACTCGATAGTCGGTTGAACTCACCATTCAATTGATCACCAATAGGGAAATCGCTTTGTTCGACCAGATCATTGATCATTCCCTGCAAGCCCATTTCTCTACCGTCGTCCGGGGAGTAGATGCGGGTGATACCATAATCCATGAGTTCTTTGATCTCGGAAGGAAGTATAACGCCACCGCCACCGCCAAAGATCTTGATGTGTTCTGCACCTCGCTCTTGGAGCAAATCGTACATATACTTGAAGTATTCGTTGTGCCCACCCTGGTACGAAGTCATGGCGATGGCATTGGCATCCTCCTGAATTGCTGTATTCACAACCTCTTCCACGCTTCTGTCATGCCCCAAATGGATAACTTCAACTCCGGTTGCCTGGATAATTCTTCGCATGATATTGATAGCCGCATCGTGGCCATCGAATAAGGAAGCAGCAGTGACTATTCTCACTTTATTCATTGGCTTATAAGGAGTTGCTTGTTGCATCGATAAAGATTGATAGGATTGTGGACGTAAATTTACGAAATTCGTAACAACACAGAGGGTTTACATAATATTCTTTAACGTTAAAAATTTAGGGCTGGCGGTTGTTTTTTGTAAAAAATTTGTATATTGGCGCTATAATTAAGAACAACTAAAAATTTAAACATTATGAAAAAATTTTACTTATTGGCTTTAGCTACTTTTGCTTTAGCTTTCTCTATGGAGGCACAAACTGTTCTCTTAGACGAGACCATGGAATTCTATACTCTTGGTGAGATGGGAGACCAAAATCCTGCAGTTTGGACTAGTTGGACAAACGATGGTGGTGTAACTCTTGACGGAATGCTCGTGTCTGATGCGCAATCAATAGACACAAAATCACTTCTATCACTAGGTGGTGAAGGAAGAGATCCTGTGTTATTATTGGGAAATATTACTTCTGGTGACTACACGCTTCAATTTGAATGGTATATCCCTACTGATAAGGAAGGATACTTTAACATTCAAGGAGAAACTCCACCCGTAGGAACAGCGTTCTCTGGAGTATTCAACTCGAGTAACATCTACTTCAACGAAGACGGACTTAATCCTGGTTTATTAACAGACTATACTACTGGTGAGACTGGTTCGTTTCCTCATGATGAATGGTTCACCGTTTCTATCTACTTTGATGTAGATGCTTTAAATTATACCATGACTGTTGACGGTACGGCTGTAAACGCTGCTCCCGTTGGTTTCCAGGCTGATGCTACTCTTGGTGGTATTAACTATTTCCCTGGGTGTGCCTGTAGCGAATATTATACAGATAATCTATTGTTCGTAGAGGGTACTATTGGTGGAACTGACGATTTCTCTGCATCTAACTTCAGTGTTTATCCAAACCCTGTACAAGATGTATTGAACATCCGTTCAGCTTCTACAGTTGATGCTATTGCAGTTTATGACGTTCTAGGAAAACTAGTTCTTCAAACTGCTCCGGACAGAATTTCTCCAACCATTGACATGAGTAGCTTAAACTCTGGTGCTTACTTGGTTCAAGTAACTATTGGAGATGCTTCAAAAACTGTTAAAGTTATTAAATAAGAATTTCCTTATATATAAAGAAAGGCCCTTCTATTTGAAGGGTCTTTTTTTATACCTTTATTTAAAATACATTTTATGCTTCAAAAAAAGATCCTCATACTCTTTGTTTCCCTTTTTCTGTTCTCTTGCGATGAATTACAAAATGTAGTAGGTGTACCAGGCGGCAGCGGCGGTATAAGTGACGCCATGATCGCTGGCGGACTGCGTCAAGCATTGGATTTTGGTATAGACAAACAGGTAACGAAACTTACCAAAAAGGATGGCTTCTACAAGAATCCCCTGGTAAAGATCTTGCTTCCCCAGGAATTGCAAAAAGTAGATCAGGCGCTTCGAGATATAGGATTGAGTAATTTGGCCGATGAAGGTCTTCGCGCGTTGAATAGAGCGGCGGAAGACGCCGTCAAGGAGGCCACTCCAATCTTTGTCAATGCTGTAAAAGAAATCACTTTCATTGATGCGAAGAACATTCTTTTAGGCCCGGACAACTCGGCCACCACCTATCTGGAAGGAAAAACTAATTCGGCTTTGTATGCGAAGTTCAATCCTGTGATAGAAAGTTCATTTTCTAAGGTTGGTGCCGATCAGATTTGGACGAATATCATCACCACCTATAATTCCATCCCATTTGTAAATCAAGTCAATCCAGATCTCACAGATTATGTGACCAATGAAGCCTTGAAGGGAGTGTATACCATGATCGCTATTGAGGAAAAACAAATACGCACAAAGATCTCTTCTCGAACCACAGAGCTCTTGCGCAAAGTATTTGCACTTCAGGACTGATGTAGGGATCGAAAATAGGAAAAGGCCTTCAACAAACGTGATCCATACCAACTAAAATACTCTCCGTCCACTAATTTGATGTCTTTATTTAACCTGCGCCGAATTTCGGTTACATCCTCTTCTTTGAACGGATAAGGCTCGGTAGACAACAACACCAATTCTGCCTCAAGGAGATTTTCGCTTCGAATTTCGGGATAACGGGCCTCGTGAATTATATTATCAAATTTATTCAAGCGAAGCAAGGCGTCGATAAAAGTATTTTTACCTGCCGCCATAAAAGGATGCTTCCAAATGAGGTAAGCGACTTTTCGTCTCGGTCTGTTCATCATGAATTGTTCAAATTGCCTCCATTCCTCGCAAATACCGTCCATCAATTTCATCGCCGATTCTTTTAGGTCGATTAAACCTCCAAGACTTCGTATCATTTCAATGCTGTCGGGGATATCTTTTATATCACTTATCCAAACTGGTGCGATATCTTCTAACTCTTCTACCATCTTGGCGGTGTTCTCTTCTTTATTGCAGATGATAAGGTCAGGGTTCAAAGCATAGATCCGCTCCAAATGTACCTTTTTCGTACCTCCAACCACGGTTGTTTTTTCACGCAATCTTTTTGGGTGCACACAGAATTTGGTAACTCCAACCAATCGATCGCCTACTCCCAGGTCCACCAATAATTCGGTTTGGGACGGTACCAGAGATACAATCCGTTGTGGTGTTGAATCGAATTCAAGTTCTCGTTCAAGTTGGTCCTTAACGATCATGGAGGATGGCTTGCATTTGCTGCTGAAGTTCGTGAGCAGCTTCGGCCGCAGCCTCAGCGAAGTCTTTGCCTTTGGAGGCATAGATAATCCCTCGGGAAGAGTTGATCAATAACCCGATTCCATCGTTCATTCCGTATTTACACACCTCACCCATATCACCTCCTTGAGCCCCTACACCCGGAATCAGTAAGAAGCTGTTGGGAACGATATCCCGTATTTCTCTTAAATGTTCTGCTTGAGTTGCCCCAATTACGTACATCAAATTCTCGGAACCAATCCAGCTTTTTGAAACAGTAAGCACCTGCTTATACATCTCGATACCGTCAATTTCTTTCATTTGGAAATCGCTCGCACCGGGATTGGAAGTGAGTGCCAATAGGATGGTGTATTTGTTATCGAATTGCAAGAAGGGTTCTACCGAGTCCTTTCCCATATAGGGAGCAACGGTGATAGAGTCGAAGTCAAGGTCCTCAAAAAATGCCTTGGCATATCGCGAACTGGTATTCCCAATATCACCGCGCTTGGCGTCCGCGATTGTAAATAATTTGGGATGATGTTGGTTTAGGTATTCGATGGTTTTTTTAAGGGCATTCCATCCAGCTAAACCATAGGCTTCATAAAAAGCAATATTGGGCTTATAAGCTACTGCCAAATGATGAGTCGCGTCAATGATGCTTTTGTTGAAGGCAAAGATGGGGTCATCATCATCAAGCAAATGGGTGGGTATTTTGGCCAGATCCACATCGAGCCCAATACAGAGAAAGGACTCTTTGCGTTCGATTTCAGAAATAAGCAGATCCAGGTTCATTCTAAAAAGTTTCTCCGGCTTCCTTCAGTTTTTCTGTATTGCTCACCAATTGCAGCTCGTCAATGATCTTCTGGACGTCACCATCGATAATATTGCTGAGGTCGTATAGCGTAAGATTGATACGATGGTCGGTCACCCTGCCTTGCGGGTAATTGTAGGTTCGAATTTTGGCTGAACGGTCTCCGCTTGTCACCATGGAACCTCGTTTTTCGGCATCTTCGGCCTGCTTCTTTGCCAATTCAAGATCGTAGAGTCGTGATCTAAGAACCCGAAACGCTTTCTCCTTGTTTTTGTGTTGCGATTTCTGGTCCTGGCACTGGGCCACCAATCCGGTGGGTTCGTGGGTTAATCGTACGGCCGAGTAGGTCGTATTCACCGATTGCCCACCAGGACCTGAAGAACAGAAATAATCGATCCGTACATCTTTTGGGTCTATTTCAACATCGAATTCTTCCGCTTCAGGAAAAACCATGACAGTAGCGGCACTGGTATGAACACGGCCCTGGGTTTCTGTTTGCGGAACTCGCTGAACACGATGAACGCCAGCTTCAAACTTCAAGGTTCCGTAAACATCTTCACCGCTTATTTCAAATTGTATTTCTTTGAATCCTCCGCTGGTCCCTTCACTAAAATCGATAACACTGGTTTTCCAACCCTTACTTTCGCAATATTTTGAATACATACGGTAGAGATCGCCAGCAAAAATACTCGCTTCGTCACCTCCGGTTCCCGCTCGAATCTCCATGACCGCATTCTTTGCATCTTCAGGGTCCTGGGGAACCAAAAGAAACTTGATCTCTTCCTCGAGTTCTGGAAGGCGTGATTTGGCCTCATCATATTGCATTTTGGCCATTTCTACCATTTCAGGATCACTGCCATCGGCTATGATCTCTTCGGCCTCTTTCAAATTATCTTCTAGGGTTAAATATTCCTCACGCTTATCCATAAGAATTCGCAAATCCTTATACTCTTTATTGAGTTGGATATAGCGCTTTTGATCCGAAATGATATCTGGTTGAATAATCAGATCGCTTACCTCATCGAAGCGTTGTTTAATGATTTGAAGTTTCTCTAACATGTCCCAAATTAGTGGAGCAAATTTACGACAATTAAATCGAATCGCTGGTTGTGGAAATTGTCTCGAAATTGAGTTGAGCCGAGGTATATTATTCAAGGTAGAATTATCTTCTCCCCAGTATTTCTGCCGGCTTCTTATCACTTAGTTCGTAGTGAACCAAAAGTGAGATTGCAAGAATTAGTAGTCCCCTGGCAACATGAACCGAAGCACTACCATAGGCAAAATCGTATATGGCTATTGCTCTGAAAACTTCGGCAAAGATCATAACGAAAATAAAAAGTGTAAAAATCAGGGATGCTTTCGTACTGTATTCATGGTTGTAAAGGAGGACACAGAAACCACTGAATACCAAACTCATGGCTCCCAGAAATATAAGGAAATAATGCAGGTCGTTAAGAGCGAAATCGCGGATCATCTCCACGAACAGGTAGAGTAAGTAGCCATTCACCAGTACCAAAATGACAAAGATACTGGTGAACAGCAGGTTCATTTTTTTGAAGTGGATTTTCGGTGACAGCGCACCCACCAGCAACAAAAACGCCAAAAAATTCAGCCCCATAGACAAGGTTGCAATGTTGTTCTCGTCATACCAAATTGACGCGAAACTGGATGTCCCATATAATATTAGGAACAAAACGATGATCCAGTTCACGCGATTTTTCTGAAAGAAATAAAGTACGAACAAGAAAGCAAAACAAATAATTCCTCGCATAGCACGAAACATCACCGGGTCTCCAATTTGATAAAAATAGACGCTGGCAACCAGGAATAGTACAGAAAGTATTCCCAGGATCGTGATATGTTTCTTTTGAATATATCCTCTTGTCATGTAATAAATAATTACTGAACTACTCTTAGGTAGTGAGGATGGTAAGAATAGATTTCGGGGCGAAAATAGGAATTTTCGTACATCTAAATATACGTGTAGACACCTATTTTTGATGAAATTGTCAGTTTTTTCGCCTCTGAAGCGACCACTTGACCAATAATTTGCGCTTCTATGTCAAAGGATTGCGCAATTTGAATAATTTGTTCTGCAACCTCTTCCGAGACGTATAATTCCATGCGATGCCCCATATTGAATACCTGATACATTTCTTCCCAGGAAGTGGCACTTTCCTCCTGAATGAGCCTAAATAGAGGCGGAATTTCAAACAAGTTGTCCTTAATAACATGTAATTTCTCTATGAAATGAAGGATTTTGGTCTGCGCACCACCACTACAGTGCACCATACCATGGATTTGCGATTGGTCCAGCTGTGACAGCATCTTCTTAATTACAGGGGCATAGGTTCTGGTTGGCGAAAGCACCAACTTGCCGCAATCTAAGGGGGTGCCACTCACCGGATCGGTAAGTTTTTTGGAACCCGAGTAAACCAATTTATTTGGAATAGCAGGATCAAAGCTTTCCGGGTACTTTTCCGCTAGATAGTGGTCAAAAACATCGTGTCGGGCACTGGTTAGGCCATTACTACCCATTCCTCCATTATAGGAGCTTTCATAAGTAGCTTTTCCGAAGGACGCCAGTCCCACAATTACGTCACCTGGCTGAATGTTTGCATTGTCGATCACATCGCTGCGCTTCATACGTGCTGTTACAGTTGAATCTACTATGAGCGTACGAACCAGATCCCCAACATCGGCGGTTTCTCCTCCCGTGGAATGAATATCAACGCCAAATCGTTTAAGCTCTACGATCAATTCTTCAGTTCCCTGGATGATCGCAGCAATTACTTCCCCGGGAATCAGGTTTTTATTTCGGCCAATGGTGGAAGAAAGTAAAATATTATCTACGGCACCAACGCACAGCAAGTCATCGATGTTCATGATAAGTGCATCCTGTGCTATACCTTTCCAAACCGAAAGGTCTCCTGTTTCTTTCCAGTACATATACGCCAATGCCGATTTGGTTCCTGCACCATCGGCGTGCATCACAATACAATGATCTTCACTTCCGGTTAAATAATCCGGCACGATCTTACAGAATGCATTAGGGAAAAGACCTTTGTCCACATTTTTTATCGCATTGTGAACGTCTTCTTTGGCGGCCGAAACCCCGCGCTGGGCATAGCGTTTTGTAATATCCTTACTCATGAATGGCGCTTGTGAGGCAAAAGTAAGCAATGAAAAAGCGTCCCAAAAATTTGGAACGCCTTTTTTGAAATATATTGGTTAGTTATTATTCCCAATCGGGCATAAAGGCATTGCTGTAAAGCAATTCCCGGTCATTCATGTCTTCTACTTCCACCCTGTTTATGAACCGTTCTGAAATGCCGTCATTCGATGTGTTGGTAAAGATCACAAAGGCTTCATTGGGTGCATAAATGGGTTCCAGATCATTCGTTCCAGCCGGCTTTTCCCCGGAGATGTCTACGGTTTCATCTGTGACCAGGTTATAAACGAAAATCCTGGAATCCAGGCGTCTGTAATTAATATCCTCAAAACCTGAAACATCATAGGCGTACACCACTTCCTGCTTGGTCACAGATAGGTTCAGACCGCTTGCGGCTCCGGGAACTCCGGTTAAAATGGTGTCCTGGACCATTCCTCCGAAGTTTATCGTATAGAGCGAGATGTTATATCCGTCTAAATCGTTTGTTTTCAAAGCAATTAATTGTTGGTCTTCACTAACATCCACTTCTGAAATTAGTGATCCATCCGGTGTTTGATAGATCATTGTAATGCCTTGTCCGCTGGAATTTATACGATACAGCTTATCGAATTGTGGGAAGTAGATCTTGTCACTTCCGGGAGGCCATGAGAAATTGATCTCATTCAGGTTGAATCCGGCAGGTTTGATCATACTAGTCACCCGGGTCTTATCGGTCCCGTCGCGATTCATCGTATAGATATCCACATCGGCGCCGTCGGTTTGCAGGAAGGCGATCTTATTCGCGGCCACATTTCGTCGGGGTCGATAGCTGTTCAAATTTTGAGAGGTAAGCTGGAATTCATCCCCGTCCTCATCGGCTGAGAAAATAACATTATTTCCCTCGATATTCCGAACAAACAAGAATCGATTATCTACCGGGGCACTAATCACTTCGAAGGTTCCCACAGGGCTTAAAACAGGATCGTTGATCCCGTCGCTGGCGGAAACTTGCCAGAAGTATTTAGCTCCCAGGATAAGGGGTGAATAGGTTAAGGTGGTTTCGTCCAGATCTTCGAATAACATGACATCTGTATTCTGATCGTTTCTAAGCTCCAGGGAATAGGTAAGCTCATCTTCTTCCGGATCTGTCGCAGACCATTCAAATACCGCTTCAATGCTTTGCAATACCTCATTCTCCTCGGGTGCGATCAATTCTGGAGCCATTGGGGGTCGGTTATTGGCTGTGGAGACTTCCAATTCAAAAACCACTTGTACTGCTGCATTGGCGACTACCGTTGTTGGTTCAAAATCGGTGATATATCCATCTACTCTGGCTTCTACAGCATAATCTCCTACGGGCACGTTTTCAATTAAGAATTTTCCAAGGCTATCGGTGAACACAGTGCTGGTAATTGGTTGTGTAGAAATCCTCGCATTGGCCAAGGGTTCATTCGTCCCCGACTCCACAACGGTTCCCTTGATCATTCCGAAGTCACTCTCTCCAATCCTATTTTCATTACAGGAGAAAAAGAGCACGACCATGAATAAACCCAATACTTTTATATATGTTTTTCTTGCTTTCATCATAGCATTAGTTTTCATTTATTTTTAATTTGTCTCTCCCACCGCCAAAGTGGAAATTAAATCCTACAACAAAGTTGAAATAGAAATCATCCCGCCTGCCATTTACAATATTGTCGATTTTGTCTGAAAACACCGAATTCCACTCCGCCTTAGCAGTGGCAGAGAATCGATCGCTCACGGCATATTCAAGGCCTCCTCCCAACTTCAGTTTGAAAAAAGCATCCCAACGTTGAAGAAATTTTTCCGGTGAATCATCTGCAAAAAGGAGTACTCCCGGCCCGCCGTAGATGAATGGGGATAACCTATCATGTGGCAGCATGGTGTATTCAACATTAAAGCTTTCTCCCAACCACCAGTGATTTTGACTTGTAGTTGAATTGAAACGCATGATCTGGAAATCGGTTCCTAATGCCAGCGACGGAAACAACCTATATTTATAACCTAGTTCACCGCTAAAATCAATAAGTCCTGTATCGTAATCCCCATCGATCAATGCAGCTCCTATCGAGGCATTCACAACATGCCTGAAATCGTGCTTGAGAAATCTTCTTTCATAGAGTGCGGTGGAATTCTCCAATTCCTGCTCCAGCAAAAACTGATCTATGAGTTGCTGATCTTTTTCTTCGCCTTCTGCCGACTGCCAAAGATCGTCCTTGATTCCTTCAATAATGAGCAGTTCGACGGCTTTTTCAATTGCTTCCTGAACGGCCAATTGAGCCGGTTCATTTTTGGTAAAGCCGGTTTCAACCTCCAGCAAGCGCTGGAAATTTACGAATCGAAAGATCCCTACATCTACTCCCTGGGACAAGATAGTTTTGGAAACGTTCACGGTTTTTAAAACTTCTCCGGTGGACGTTGAAACCGCCCTTAAATAAATTGTAATTCGATCCTGGCGATACTCGGTTGAGGCGCCGGCACCAAAATAGCGAGCTCCTGCCCCGCCAGTCAAGATATTTGAATCGTAGGAGATTACACCACCTTCGAGCAACATACCTGCAAACAACAGTGGCCTCAACCTTTGAGGAGTTGCATTCGGGTTCGCCCGGTATTCATCTCTTGTCGTTCGAATGATGTTCCGTTCATTCAGGAGATTGGAAAGGTTTTCCCTTTCTATAGGTCGGAACCATTTGGAATCTTCAAGTGCTTTGATAAGGATGGTAGTTGCACCTTGTGTAACCGCGGTACTAAAAGTGCTCCCATTCTCAATATTCTTGTATTGCCCTGTTTGGTCCCTGAAATTATAAACCCCTACCACCAATGGGCTGGCTGGTAATGGAAAATCCTTCAGTTTTAAGGTTTGCGGAGTAAGTTCCGACATCCTTGCCTCTTGCGGCCCCAATGGCTGATTGTAATAGGAGCCACAGCTGTATAAAAGTAACAGCAGACATAGGATCGATATCTGTTTTATAATTTTTATCATACGATAGCTATTGTTGAGGAATAATGATCTGGGATTGTTCACCTGTGAAAATATCCAATATATTTATCACCAATCCATCTGTGGATTCGAACACATCAAATGCAAGGCTACCATTGGTAGAAGAACCCAAAGGTGGAAGTTCCCCACCGAACTGATTTTGTAACAATTGACTATCAAGACTCGAATTCAAAGCATCCAGATCCAATCCATCAATTCCGGAATCGCTGAAGGGGTTTTGAGCATTGGCCGAACTCAATAACCAGGTATAGTTGAAGGGATCACCTCCAAAAGCCGAATTGATGGGTTTATAGACCAATTGCTGTCCAAAACCGTATGAACTGGCGCATAAAAACAGGATTAGTAATATTCGTTTCATAATATATTGGTTAAAATCTTTCAATTATATTGCTTTCTCTCAATGCTTTGAAGTAACTACCCACTCGATCTACTGCCTGATCTGAAGCCATTTCTAAAAAATCATTTTGTGGCCGCAGGATGAAATTGAATACGACTGAGTTTCCAACAAACACTTCTATCTTTGTCGTATTCGCAAGCGATAGTGATTCCTTGATTGTAATCACTTTTTCTCCATTGATCTTCGCGTCGCGGTATTTCGTATCAAACATTCGATAAAAATCACGACCGGGACGGGTTTTCGTATCTTCTGTGACCAACCCGCGTAGTAAAACGCCGTCGCCCCCTGGCTGTGTGGCGTCTTTGGAAACCATTTTCGACTTTAATTCTGCGGCTTTTTGAGCCGCTAACTGGTCATTTTGGTTACCATTAACCACGATCCTATCTTTTCCAAGTAGCACTTCGTCTTCATTATATACCAAAAGCAGAATTATAATTCGATCTGTATCCTCCGCGCTAATGATCGTATTTGATAAGCTTTTCTTTTGTCCGCGTTGCAATACCAGTCTTCCGGTCTGGCTATTCCTGGATCTGTTAGCACCCAGTGAGTCGGTGCGAAATAGTACCATTTCATATTTCAAACTCTGACTAAAATTGGTCTTATTGTATGCTAAGCCAGTGACCTTCAAAAATTCGGAATTACTTTCCAAATAGATAGTTGCCTCCACTTGATCGTTGAAAGACTGAGCAGAAGCCATTGCATAGAATAGCAACAGAATCATACATAGTACGATATTTTTAATCCCTTGGATCAACTACTTTATCTTTTAATATTTCTCACAAGAATGGTCTGGTTGTTACCGCTCATTCTAATGGTCATTCTGTCTGAAATGGAATTACTTCCAAGCCAGATCAGGTTTTGGTTCCTTCCTTGCTGTAATGCAGCGCCACGATGGATCACTTGCTGTCCTAAACTAAGACCGATGAAGGAGTTGTTTTGTCCTCGTTGTACTACGGTCTTATCTATGATGCCAGCTGAAAGGTCCAAACCAATGTCATTATTTTCTCCTAATTGAAGCAGATTCACATCGCTTATTAGGGATCGTACCGTGGTATTAATGCTGTTGAAATTTCCTAGTTGCTGAACGAATACCTTATTGCTTACGGATTGGTTTCGATTGCTGCGGGGATTTACATTTTGCGCAGCGAAAAGGCTAAGTTGTGTGGCCTTATTTTGAATATCTTCAAAACCGGTATTGTTATTTGGATTCGAGTAAGTTTGGGCATACAATGCCAAACTCGAAGAGAGAAGAAATACTATGATTAGGTTTGTTATTGCTTTCATTTTTCTTTTTTTCTCTTGTTTAAGAAGTAGGTATGGAATTGCTTCCATACCTACTTTTTAACAATGCTATTATAAATTTAGTAAATAAATACCAAAATCTATATTAGAACTGGATGGTCGTTGAAGTGTTGCCAATTCCACCCTGAAGGGTAGTAGCAGAGTGTCCAAGACCAGCCTGGATGGTAAGCTGACTGTTAAACGCACCAACTTGTACATTCAAAGCAGTGTTTCCAACACCTACTTGAAGTGTAGTAGAACCATTCAACAATCCAAACTGCCAAGTATCAGATGTATTAGCGATACCTGCTTGAAGTGTGGCAGATCCGTTAAGTATTCCAAACTGGAAAGTATCTCCATCGTTTAACCATCCGTACTGTTCGGTATAAGAAAAGTTACCTGCACCAATTTGTAAGGTATAAGCGTCGTTAGCAATACCTGCGAATGGGCCAGGACCATCTTGATCGATGATAGATGTATTTGCAAATCCAAGTTGGATAGCATCCGCATCGTTGAACCATCCAACTTGATCAATGTCAGAGCTATTCAAAACTCCGCGTTGATAAACGTTGGCATTGTTAGCAACTCCAAGTTGATCTACATCGGAACCGTTCGCGATCCCGCCTTGATCCACATTGGATACATTGAATGCGCCAAGCTGTGTTACATCAGAATCGTTGAAGGCTCCAACCTGCAATACATCGGAGTCGTTCAAAAGACCAATTTGTAATACATCAGAGTCATTTAACAGACCCAATTGCGTGACATCACTGTCATTGAACTGTGCGAACCCTACGGTCGCAATCATTAGCGCTAATGCGCTTAATAACACTTTTTTCATAATAAAAGGTTTAAAGGTGAATATATTAATTAACAACTGCCACTATGGCAATTACGTTCAATCAAAATTTGCAATACATTATTAAGGACGTTCTTTACACGTCACGGGGGGATTGTTTGGGCAGAAATAGGCCCGGTTTGGTTGTTAGGTTGTTAGCAGTAGGGAGCTGCTCTTTTACACAAGTAATTGGGTAATTACTTTTTGAGCTTTTCACTCATTTGCAAGTTAGACCTCGATTCTCACGTATAGTTTAAATGAATATCAATTAAACTTTATCGTTGTCTAAACTGTAGTATAAATTTACAGCAAAATCTGACATTATTTTTGTAGGAATAAATGCTTCAGTTAAAATCCCCGTCAGAAATAAGTGTTTTCCCGTATCTATCTTTTGGAGTTAATCGATGAACCACAAAAATTCATGGTTAAAGTGTTAAATTTTCCCAAATTATAGAATGTTAAAATTTTGTTAAAACAAAAAATTGATATTTTCCCTTCGGTATATACAACACTTTTGCCGATGAACAGCTCATATTTTTGTAGGAAAAAAATCCCGAGATTCTAATTTCAGCTAAATCGTACATAGGAATCGTCTTACAATCAATAATTTGACCCAAGTCAAGAGCTTTTTAAAAACTCTTCATCAATTTAACAAATTTCCCTCGAATTATTTTGTAAGAAGAGGTATGGATTGCATATATCGAATCCATACCTCGATTTTTACATAAATGTATTCATTTCAAAGAACGATAGATACCTGCCTAGTTACTCTGAAGTACAACAGAATTATTGCCGGCTCCAATTTGATTTACCAGACTGTTATGTCCTAAACCACTCTGGATGACCAGGCTGGTGTTTAATGCACCAAATTGGTTCACCATAGATGTATTCAACGCACCCAACTGGATCACATCGCTGCTGTTCAACAAGCCAATCTGATTCACGTCGGAATCATTGCCAATTCCAAACTGGAATACCATTGAATCATTACCTGCACCAAATTGAAACACATCCGAGTCGTTCGCAATTCCAAACTGATCCACATCGGAAGTATTTGCCAATCCAAACTGGGTAACAGTTGATGTGTTAAGGGCACCTACCTGAAGCACGTCGGATTGGTTCAAGATCCCTATCTGGTCGACATCCGAATCGTTAGCAATTCCTAACTGAGCAACCGTTGAAGCATTCCCAGCTCCAAATTGAAACACATCGGAAGTGTTGGCAATGCCAATTTGATCTACATCGGAAGCATTCAAAAATCCAATTTGCTCTACCTGAGAGTCATTCAATGCACCGAACTGGAAAACATCAGATTGGTTCGCGATCCCTGTTTGGTCTACTTCAGAAGTATTCGCGATCCCAATTTGTAAAACTGTCGATTGATTGAAAGCGCCCAATTGATCCACATCGGATTGATTTGCAATTCCAAACTGGTCCACATCCGAATCGTTGAGGAGTCCGGTTTGTTGTACCAGGGAATTGTTCAAAATTCCCACCTGTAACACATCACTGTTATTAAATTGAGCAATGGTTACCGCTCCAAACATTAGCGCCAAAGCGCTTAAAACTACTTTTTTCATAATAAAATAAATAAAGGTTAATAATTAATTAAGTGTTTACTCTTCCAGAGAAGTACAGCCCGGATCACCTCCGGTTTCGAATACTTCTTGCAGGTATTCACCCCTCGGGTAAATACCAATATGTAAATTGAATTTGATGAATCGAATTTCAATTTCGTTCGGGGAGGAATTGAAAATTGAAAAAGCCTAAGACGTCTGGTTGGCTCTTCCGGACTATCCTGATAAGGATGAATTCCGGATTCGATATTCACTAATTTTCTGGGTCAAAACTACAACCGTTTTTCAGAAAAAAAAGGGATGAAATGTAGAAACGGGGAAAATCCTTTGCCTCGGGGGGAAATAGGTTTATGTATTGACAGGAATTATAAAAGCCATTGAAAATTGATCTCAATGGCTTGTATTTCTAGTGAATAACAGGAATTCTTACCTGGTAAATAATAATTCACGATACTTGGTTAATGGCCAGATCTCATCATCGACCAGCAATTCCAACTTGTCACAGTGGTATCGAATTTCTTCGAAGTGGGGTTTTACCTGATCGCAATAAGAAAATGCCCGTTTATCAACATTTTCCATCTGGTTGGCTTTCTTACGAGCCTCGGTCATAGCGTCGATCCCCGTGTTTATCTTTCCAATATGCTCGCTGATTTTTTCGATGAGAGCCATTTGCTCTGAGGCTACTTTCTGAAAATTGGAACCATAGATCTCCTTGAGCC
>JABDNM010000236.1 GCA_013043825.1 Flavobacteriaceae bacterium | reverse complement strand
CTCCTACCCAGGTTAGGAATATCCTTCGGCAAACGGCAAGAGAAGATTCATTCACAGGTGCCGTCCCAAACGCAAACTGGGGCTATGGCAAACTGGACGCCCTGGCAGCTATAGAACGAACACTTTCTTTGAACGAGAATACGCTTTCCCAAATTACCCTGGCTCCCAATCCAACCCGAGGCGCATTTTCTATAAACCTCGGAAAAACCTATGATGAAGTTACCGTGCAGGTTCGAAATATTATGGGGCAAACCCTTCAGAATAAGACCTACAGTAATACACAAAGGATAGAGGATGAAATTCGATCTGCTACCGGAATGTATTTCGTGACGGTAAGTTTTGAAGGAGCTTCCGAGACATTCAAAATCTTAAAAAACTAATTTAAAAACAACAACCATGAAAAAATTATTGATTCCGCTTTTGGTCGCAGTACTAGGTGTGTTTCTCATTGGGGCGAGTTATTTTATCGGTTCCGGTGGAGCCGGAAGCCTGGATG
Source organism: Flavobacteriaceae bacterium (assembly GCA_013043825.1). GTDB lineage: Bacteria > Bacteroidota > Bacteroidia > Flavobacteriales > Flavobacteriaceae > Aureisphaera. The sequence continues at coordinate 2,369 of JABDNM010000236.1, read as the reverse complement.
TAGACATTGTAAAGACCCAAACAATTATGCCCGCAGCGCATAATGTGTATGCCAATGAAGATGCCCTTAACGGCAAGTATTTTCTTTTCAAGGCGAAGATAACCAATACCTCTAAAAATACATTGGAAGACGTAACAGTGCGGTATAGGATTCCCGGTTTTGTTGAATGGACCGAACTGGACGTCATTGGAGAGATGTTCTCAGGCCAAACGGCATCGGTGCGATGCTACCCTAAATTTCCGGAGTCTATCGCCGAAAAAATGACCGAATCTACCGAAAAGGCCGAGATCGAGATCACCTGGGACGGAGCTTCGGAGGACGATATGATCGAAGAGGAATTTGGTTTCAGGATAAGCAACCGTGGGGAGTATATGTTTACCAATATTCCCGCCAGTGAGATCTCCGGCTGGGCAGACGTTTACAATAACGACGCTTTGCTCGCCTGTTTTGTAACACCAAACGATCCCATCGTACAGTATTACACCCAGAATATCCAGGAGAAGATATTGATGGGTGAAGCAGCATCGGTTTCCAAGGATCCCAATGAGGCAGTACGATTCCTGGGCGGAATATATAACGCCACCCTCCTTTCGCATATGGTGTACAGCGGCACCAAAGGGATTCCTGAGACGCTTCAGGATGTATCGGCATTTTCACAACAAAACCGTTTACCAAGAGAAGTGATCACTGGTAATACGGGACTCTGTCTCGAACTAAGTCTGCTGTACGCAAGCGTTCTGTCGAACGCCGGACTTGATCCGTTCATCTTTTTGGTTCCGGGACATGCGTATCCGGGTTTCCGACTCAACGGACAATTCTATGCCATTGAGGCAACCGGAATTGGTGGTGAAGGTCTAGGCAAGATCTCTTCGGCCGAAGAAGCCTTTGAAGCCGGAATGAAACAGTTGAATGAATTCTTTCAGAAACAACAACAGGGAGATCCCCGATATACTTATGTAGATGTACATTTGGTGAATAAAATGGGAGCAACTCCCATGGCTTTAAAGGACGATAATTTCCTTAGGAAGAAGGTCGACGACATCGTTGGTTCCTGGGGAACTACAGGAAGCTTGCCGATAGCCAGTTCATCGGGCAATAACACCCGTTACGTATCCAATTCGGGCGGTGGTGGTAGCTCAAACTCCGGTGGCGGAGGAGGTGGTGGAAGCTCCAGTAGCGGAAGTGCATTGTCTTTTGCAGTGCCCGGTGGCTGGCAGACCATGATGCGTCCCGTTCCCGAGATGGGAATACTAACGGCACAGGCTATTTCACCCGACCAATATGTGAGTGTGTCGGTATATGATATCGCAGTGTCCAACGGCACAGATGCCATGTATACCATAAGCAATACGCTTTCCAATTATGGGATGAGTGTCGAATTTCAAATGGAAGGGAACAATGTGTACGGAAACACCTATTCCAGCAACGGCACCTTTACCTGGGTCGGCAAGGCCATACGAAAGAACGGCGGTATTCGAGTGGTAGCCGTAGGAGCACCCGACTATGCCTTCGATCAATATTCGGGAGTCATCAACCAAGTGTTTAACAGTATAAGATAAATATCATGAAAAAGTATATAAGCCTTTTAATTGTATCGTTCCTTCTTATTGCGGGAACAACCTTCGCGCAACAACAAATGCAGCAAAAGATCGACATGCGAATCGATTCGATCGGTAATGCAAAGATCAAGTTTGCAATGACCATGACCGCCCAGGAATGGCAAGGCTGGAATGCTTCCTTCGGAAACAATCCCGCAGCACTTAAACGGGAAATGGAGCGCGGGATGCCCGGGTATTTTCTGGACGATTTCAAACTCGAGAAAGATGATATGAATCGGTCGTTCGAATTGACCCTCATGGCCTATGGCGCCTGCGATATTGACAAACGAGGAAAGTGGATCGTGGAAACCGATCAAAAAGATGCAAATCTTACGAAGATCACGGATCACAAATATATGTTGGTAAGCAGCCCTATGGAATATGGGGGAGCACTTCAGCAAACCTACACCATAGAGTTTCCCGACGACGCCACCGATATTGAAGTAGACAAAGATGCGTTGGGTAATTCGATTTTTAAGTTTGAGATGGAGAGTCCCGGCGGCGGATTCAATCTCCTCCGATTGTCCGGAATCGCACTGCTGATCATTGGTGGCGGTTGGACAGGAGTATCTCTGTTAACCGGTAAGAGTTGAATTAACCACTAAAAGCAGCAGTTTTTACAAGGCTGCGATTTCCAATAGTTTGACCATCGTCCGATAGTTTCGGGTGGTGGTCTTCACTTTTAGTTTCTTTTCGAAAATAGCCCCCATCTTCGAATTTCTATACCCGTCCGAACAATAGTGATAAGCACACCGTGGGGTTATCAAATAC
>JABDNM010000234.1 GCA_013043825.1 Flavobacteriaceae bacterium | reverse complement strand
GATTTACGATTCAGCTCTATTACGGCAATCTCAACAGGGCCAATTCAGTTCTAGGAAATTACCGAAATAAATACGCCAGCTGGCCCGCCTCTATCGAATATGAAACTCCCAATTACAAAGTTTGGGTTGGCAATTATACAACCCGTCTCGAGGCCGACCGCGCCCTGCTGGAGATCCAGCGTAATTTCCCTACTGCCTTTGTCCTAAAACCCGGCAAATAATACTCGCTAGTCGTCTCGGTTCCATCCTTTCTGATTTACAGAGGATTAATTACCAATTTGATCCTACCAATCGTTTATTTCCTTATCTTTAATGTCCCAAATTTTAAATGGGAAACGTCTTACTATAAACCACAATAAATTCGTACCATATGAAATCATTAGTAATTGCATTCTCAGCGATCACCCTGCTGGCTTTCACGCTTGCCGGAGGGCTCACCAAGGAAGAACGGGAAATGGCTGCGGCCGAACTGAACCAGTCGAAAGAACGACTTATGAGTGCCATCGAAGGCCTCAATGAAGAACAACTGGATTTTAAGATCGATGACAATTCATGGTCCATCGCCGAATGCGTCGAGCATCTTGCCATTTCAGAAATTTCCTTTGCTGAAATGCTCCAGGGAATGCTAAAGGCCCCTGCCGATCCTTCCAAGCGTGCCGATGTAAAAGTTTCGGACAAGGAATTGATCGCCATGCTCGTCGATCAAACCAATAAGGTGAAAACACAGCAACCCTTCGAGCCTACCGGCAAATTTGGATCGCACGAAGCCACGGTAGAAAAATTCCTCGAAAAACGTGCTGCCGCCATCGATTTTGTAAAATCCACCAAGGAAGACCTCCGCAACAGAGTACAGGAATTTCCGTTTGGCTCGGTAGATGGTTTTCAGGTATTGTTATTTACTTCGGCTCATACCGAAAGGCATGTTCGGCAGATCGAAGAGATCATGGCCGATATTGATTTTCCGGAAGATTGATCGTCACTGTGACAATGAGATTACCAGTCATAAAAAAAGCGTTCACAAGTTGTGAACGCTTTTTTTATTTCCGAAGCAGAAAAACTACTTCAACTTTTTCTTGACCGCTACTTCCTGGAAGCCTTCCACGATATCTCCTTCTTTGATATCGTTGTAATTCTTCACCTGCAGTCCACAATCATATCCTTTGGCAACCTCCTTGACGTCGTCTTTGAAACGTTTCAATGAGGCCAGCTCCCCGGTATATACAACCACTCCTTCGCGGATCAAACGAATTCCGGAATTGCGAATGATCTTCCCGCTGGTGACCATACATCCCGCGATCGTACCCACTTTCGAGATCTTGAATGTTTCCCTGATCTCGGCCGTTCCGGTGATCTCCTCCTTCATCTCCGGAGAGAGCATTCCTTCCATGGCGTCTTTCAGGTCGTTGATCGCATCATAGATAATGGAGTACATTCTAATGTCGATCTCTTCCTTATCGGCGATCTGACGGGCATTACCCATAGGCCGCACGTTAAATCCAATGATGATCGCATCCGAAGCCGAGGCCAGCAGTACATCACTTTCGGTGATGGCTCCCACCCCTTTGTGGATGATATTCACTTGTATCTCTTCCGTAGAAAGTTTAAGGAACGAATCTGTCAATGCTTCAACCGATCCATCCACGTCTCCCTTCAGAATAATATTCAATTCTTTAAAGTCACCCAATGCGATTCGTCGTCCAATTTCATCCAGGGTGATATGGCGTTGCGTTCTAACGGATTGCTCACGCTGCAACTGTGTACGTTTGGTGGCAATATCCTTTGCTTCGCGCTCGTCTTCAAACACGCTGAACTTATCTCCCGCCTGTGGTGCTCCGTCCAATCCCAGGATGGATACCGGTGTTGAGGGTCCTGCTTTTTTAACTTTTTTACCACGCTCATCGTGCATGGCTTTCACCTTACCGCTATGCTGACCTGCCAATACATAATCACCAATATTGAGCGTTCCGGCCTGCACCAAAATCGTAGAAACATAACCACGACCTTTGTCGAGGAAGGCTTCCACCACGGTACCGCTGGCGGTCTTGTTCGGATTGGCTTTTAGCTCGAGGATTTCGGCTTCCAATAATACTTTTTCCAGCAGCTCGTCCACTCCTTCTCCCGTTTTAGCGGAGATATCATGGGACTGTATCTTTCCACCCCAATCCTCAACAAGGAGATTCATGGCGGCCAATCCTTCCTTGATCTTATCTGGATTCGCGGTGGGCTTGTCTATTTTATTTATGGCGAACACAATAGGAACGCTCGCTGCCTGCGCATGCGAAATAGCTTCCTTGGTTTGAGGCATGATATCGTCATCTGCGGCGATCACAATCACGGCAAGGTCGGTTACCTGCGCTCCACGCGCCCGCATCGCGGTAAACGCTTCGTGACCCGGAGTATCAAGGAATGCGATCTTCTGACCGTTCTTGAGTTGCACCCCATAGGCACCGATGTGCTGCGTAATTCCTCCCGATTCACCCGCGATCACATTCTCTTCCCGGATGTAATCCAGCAAGGACGTTTTACCGTGATCAACGTGACCCATGACCGTAATGATCGGAGCACGAGGTTTTAAGTCTTTTGGATCGTCCACATCCTCCTGCACCGCCTCTTCGATATCGGCAGTTACGAATTCTAACGAATATCCAAACTCATCGGCAACGATGGTAAGTGTCTCGGCATCGAGGCGCTGGTTCATGGTTACCATCATACCTAAGGACATACAGGCCGAAATTACCTGGGTTACCGGCACATTCATCATCGTAGCCACCTCACTCGCCGTAACGAACTCGGTTACTTTCAGGAT
>JABDNM010000233.1 GCA_013043825.1 Flavobacteriaceae bacterium | reverse complement strand
GTCCTGGGCTTATTATATCTTAAATCAGATTCGATGCCTGAAATAGCATGAGCTTGTTTAGCATTTATCCCTTGATTAGTATATATAAATGGAACAATTGATATTTATCATTTCCAATTCTTTTCTTGATGTCGTAATTTTGCATTTACTTGCTAAACCCATAAGAGTGAGCCTGTCACTTTCCGAATTTAAACTCAACCGGACCTATCGAAATCTATTATCGTTGGCAATATCTCCAGCTCTATGAGAAGAAGATCCTTTATCAAAAAAGCAGCCTTATCCTCCCTGACCACCATAATAGGAGTTGAAATCGTTTTTGGTGAAATGATGCCTTTGGGATACACTCCTTTGGCTCTTCAAGACCCAGATCCGTTCCAGATGTTCAAAAAAGACAAGGAGATGGTGGTACTGAATGACAAACCGTGGAACATGGAAGCCCAGGCACATCTTCTGGACGAAAAAATTACCTCCAACAAATATATGTTCATTCGAAATAATGGAAAAGTCCCTGAGGATATCGATGTTGGGAGATGGACCGTAACTTTCGATGGCGAATCGATACAGCAAGAAAAAACATATAGCCTCCAGGAACTGAAGAGTAAATTCAAGCCGTATAGCTATCAGCTCACTCTGGAATGTGGTGGAAACGGACGTAGTGAATTTGATCCTCCTGCCAAAGGAAATCAATGGACCGTGGGAGCTGTTTCCAACGCGGAGTGGACGGGCGTTCGACTCAAAGATATTCTTGAAGATATAGGTGTGAAAAAAGATGCGGTTTATGTTGCTTATCATGCCGCCGATACTCATTTAAGCGGTGACCCGGACAAAGAACCCATCTCACGAGGGGTCCCTCTGCAAAAGGCACTTCAGGATGAAACCTTGCTCGCCTATCAAATGAATGGAGAGGATATTCCTCTGGTTCATGGTTATCCATTGCGACTGGTTTGCGGGGGGTGGCCCGCTTCTGCATCTGGTAAATGGATCAACAGAATTAGTGTAAGAAATAAGGTTCATGACGGACCAAAGATGACAGGAAGCTCCTATCGAGTACCCTGTGAGCCTGTTGGGCCGGGAGAAAAGGTGAAGGATGAGGACATGTGTATTATTGAATCCATGCCGGTAAAATCTTTGATCACCTTTCCCAAATCGGGCGCTATGATCAAGCCGGGTCGAAAACTCGATATCCGTGGTCATGCATGGGCAGGTGAACTAGAGGTTGCTAAAATAGAATACTCCATCGACTTCGGTGGAACCTGGCAAGCATGTACTCTGGAGTCTCCTGCTAATCGCCTTGCCTGGCAGCACTTTTCGGCACAGGTCTCCTTTCCAAAAAAAGGATACTATGAAGTTTGGGCAAAGGCCACCGATGCTGAAGGCAATAGCCAACCTATGTTGGTTCCCGGATGGAATCCAAAAGGGTATTTAAACAATGCATGTCACCGTATTGCCGTTAAAGTGGGATAGATGGACCAACAAAATTCCTTTAAAGATACCATAAAGGCAGTTCATCGCATTTTGATGACAGCCTTCGCATTTGTTGGAATTGTTGCTGTGCTATTGATCTTTGTGATGATCGATCCAGATATGTCATCACTCAAATTAAATCCAGGTGGCGAATATGTGGTGGTTGAAGAAGTTGATGAGGACCGTATTGTCGATGGAATTCATGAAGCTAGTGGCCTTATAGATGCTGAAGGTCTCATGACGGTGGTTAATAATTGTACCAACTGCCACTCTGCTAAGATCATCATACAGAACCGGATGAATGAGGAACGATGGGCAGCGACCATCGACTGGATGCAGGAAACGCAAAATCTTTGGGATCTGGGTGGAAATGAAGAGATTATTATTCAATACCTGGTCAAGAATTATCCGCCAAAGAAGGTTGGACGAAGGGCTGCACTAACCAATATCGACTGGTACGAACTAAAGTAGCACGTATCCGTTATGTAACCTAGGTTACACCAATTGGATAAATTATTCACTTATTTTGCAAACATGGAACGATATTTAACCGCATTTACAGATGGATTCCTGAACATGGTGGACTACACCTGGAGATCGATCCTGTTCGAAGTGCCATTTTACACCAACTTTTTCTGGGGACTCACCGCCATTTCGTTAGCCGTTTGGTTATTAGAGATCGTATTCCCATGGAGAAAAAACCAGGCCATCATTAGAAAGGACTTCTGGTTGGATACTTTTTATATGTATTTCAATTTTTTCATTTTTGCCATCGTCATAACCGGCGTGTACGACATCTTGGGAGTTCTTTTCAGTGACCTCGGAATCACGGCCAAAAGCCTGGCTATCATGGATATCTCGGCCTGGCCCATGTGGGTACAGCTACTGGTGTTCTTTATAATCATAGATTTTGTACAATGGTTTACACACGTTTTATTACACCGCTACGAATTTTTATGGCGATTTCACAAAGTACATCATTCGGTAAAAGAAATGGGGTTTGCAGCTCATCTGCGATACCACTGGATGGAAAATATATTTTACAAACCACTTAAGACCTTTGGAGTAATGATATTGGGTGGTTTTGAACCGTCACAAGCCTATATAGTGCATTTCGTTGCGATCGCCATCGGTCATTTGAACCATGCGAACATTAAAATAACCTGGGGTCCCCTTAGATATATCTTCAATAATCCGGTAATGCATCTGTACCACCACGTGAAAGCACTTCCCGAGGGTAATACCCGTGGTGTTAACTTCGGAATTAGCCTAAGTCTTTGGGATTACATCTTCAAGACTAATTATATCCCGGAGGACAGTGGAACCGTTGAAATAGGATTCCCGGGAGACGAAAAGTTCCCGAAAGGATTTTGGGGACAAATAACCTATGGATTCGTAAAACCTAAAAAGAAATAATTCGACCAAACCATCCGAGCCAATATTTCGGATGAGAGAACATTACCCTTACAACAACTTAAGCCAAAGAATATGAAAATAGATTTCGAAACTAAATTTACAGGATGGACCTTCGTTTTTGCCTCCCTCATGTTGTGGGGCGGATGGATGCTATTGCCACATCGTATTGGAGAATATATCGTCGCCGAAGACTTTCCGGCAGTTGGAGAACAAATGTGGACATGGATCTGGATCTTCCGGGTACATATCTTTGGTTGGGTGGCCATTATAGTCGCCGCCATCGCATTGGCAGCGAAAGCCTCCAAAAGTTCACATCGCATCCTCATTACGCCCGGTGTTGGAATGCTGGTGGTGGGCACGTTTACATTGGCACTGGCATCAGCCTTTTACTATAACTATGGCGCCTGGGGTGTTGGAATGACCGAGGGCAAATCTGTAGCTGAAATTCAGGAGTTCATGAACAATATCTTGTACACCAACCAATATGTAACCTGTTTTGTCCGTTTCGGGCGAATTTTTAGCGGTGTAGGACTCGTATTGCTTGGAATTGGTCTGCTGAAAGGTAGAGTCCTTCCGGCCTGGCTATCGATTTTTACGGTGCTATTAGGGTTGGCCGCAATGCTCATCATTCTATTCATTCCCGAATATTATGAATACTACAAGCCAGTATTTCACGCCAAAGCTGCCTGGTTGTTGCTTATGGGGCTTGTGATCGTACGAATTGGAATTGGCAGACCGCAGGAAGAAGCGTTATAGCTCGTTCGACATCATGCGATCGAATCTCGGCTGTCTCACTGGAGCGTAGTTGAAGATCGCCGAACAATCCATGACATTTGGTATTCCGTCTAACTCGCACAGCAAGGCTATCACCTTCGAAAGGCCTATGAATAATTCATCCTTTCCATGGGTTCTTTTCATCATTCCGGGTTTGTCGATAGGCAATAGATAGCCACAGCCTTGCAAGAATTCATATTCTATTTTTATTAATTCTGAAGGTGAGTACCCGTAAAATTTTCTTCCGAAGGCTTCATTTACCTGTCCCGTGTAGTTAAGTACCAGAGAGCCATGAACATCGGTGAAATGCCGCCAGAAATCACGATTATTACATATATTCCCTACCGCACACTTTAGACAACAGTTGGGTTTCAGTTCTCCATCATGAAAGGCAGCATACAATTTTTGTATGGCCAGGTCCATACGTTGGGATAGTTTCATAGCCTCTATATTCTCCTTTTCAACAGAAAGTTAAGGAAAATTCGACTATAATCTATAACACCGATCCATCTATTTGGAAGTCGGCGTGTTGCCATGCCTTTTCAAACTCTTTCAGTACAGCGGCCGCCTCACGTGTTTTACCCTGGGCCTTATAAACGTTGTATAACCCCATAAGTGACCAACCATTTTGCCGAAGGACCTCAAGATCTTCCTTATAGATCCTGGCTGCTTCATCCAACTTTCCAGCTTTAAGGAGTACGGCACCCAAATTCTGTCGTGTAGGTATATGCCAGGCAGCGGGTTCGGTATAGGTAAGACCGTCCTCCAGAACCACTGCGTTCTCGAAATGTTCGATGGCTTTCATAAGATTCCCTTCAGCTGCGGCGATTTCAGCGGCAATGACCTCGTAGGCGATCTTCGCTAACGATTCGGAAGGATTATGAGCAGCGGCGATTAGCTCCTTGAGTTCAGGATCTTTCTTAAGTTCAGCGATGGCTGCCAATTCTTCCCTGGCTTCCTTCAAGTTATTCTTTCTCACAAAAGCAAGACCACGGGCATAATGACGAATCAACGTGAGATGTTTAATTTCTGAATTTGGCGCAGGTACGGTAAGTATTTCGTTCCACTTTCCGAAGCGTGCATAAGCCAGTAACGGTGTAGACGCAAAATCCTGTAAAAACGGTAAAGTGATCAATTCCCCATTAGGAACTTTTTCGGCAGTTTTCTTTGCAGCATCAATGGCTACATCACTACTTCCCAAAAGGCTGGCAGCCGACCATAAAAAGTGAATATTATGCGGATAATATCCCAGGGGGTATAACCCTTGAGAAAAACATTGAGAGATATAATCTTCATCGGCAAGAATTGCCGCTTGATTAGCAGTTACAGCATCCTGGTACCTGCCCACGCGAATGTAAATATGAGATGGCATGTGAACAATATGCCCTGCAGCTGGCATCAAGGTTCCCAGTTTTTCTGCGCTAGGTACTCCCAGATCGGGATACGGCAATTCTACCATATGAATGTAGTAATGGTGGGCACCGGGATTGTCGGGGTCTAAAGCAATTGCCTTTTCCAATGCTGACTTCGCCTGGGGAATGTTAGGTGAGGGATTTCCATTTTCATCCCAGTAATTCCAGGGAACAGTATTCATTATCGAAGCGGCGTATAACACATTGATGTTGGCATCGTCGGGGAAAGCCCGGATCACCTTTTCCATGGCTTTCATATAAGACATATTCAGTTCGGCTACCTCCATTGTGAGATCCTTACTATAGCGTGATTTCAAGGCATTGATTAGTGCCTGCTCCATGGGAGTAGCAGATGAAGCAAGCTGAACAGCTTTGGCAAGCGCTTCGTTGTATTGCTTCTTGCGTTCATCATCCGGGAGCCAGTCGTTGATATTCGGGCCAAGTGCATAGGCCTGGCCCCAGTAGGCCATAGCCGAAGTAGGATCCAACCTGGAAGCTTCCATAAAGGAACGATGTGCTTCGGCATGGTTGAAGGCATAAGTAAGTCTTAATCCCTGGTCGAAAAAGATTTGAGCTTCGGGTTTCTTGGTGGTGATCTTAAATGTGAGGTCACCTAAGTTTTCAAACAAAGGTGCTATCTGTTTGGTAGTATCAATTCCGCTTAATTGAAATTGAGGTGGAAAGCACTTAATATTCCCGTACGCGATCTTGTCGGTAGTTTTTGCCGCCCTTTCATTCAGGCTAATGGCAAATAGGAT
>JABDNM010000231.1 GCA_013043825.1 Flavobacteriaceae bacterium | reverse complement strand
TCACTAACCACCGCCGGATTGGAAGGATTACGCGCTTCAAACAATTCGGTAACACGCGGCAGACCTCCTGTAATATCACCGGCTTTAGCCGACTTACGAGGAATCTTGACCAGGATCTTTCCAATCTTGATCTTATCTCCATCGTCTACCATCAAGTGAGCGCCCACGGGGAGGTTGTATGAACGAATTACCTCGTCCTTCTTCCCTAGGATCTGAAGTGTAGGGATCTTTTTCTTATCCCTGGACTCCGAGATCACCTTCTCCTGGAAACCGGTTTGTTCGTCGATCTCAACCTGGTAGGTAATACCTTGTTCGATATTCTCGTACTTGATCTTACCGGCAAATTCAGAAATGATCACCCCGTTATAAGGATCCCACTGACAAACAACTGTTCCCTCTTTCACCTTTTGTCCGTTCTTCACAAAAATGTGAGAACCATAAGGAATGTTATTGGTACTTAACGTGATGCCTGTTTTCTCGTCCATGAGTTTTACTTCCGAAGTACGAGAGATCACAACATCCACAGTTTTACCATCCGAATCTTCACCTTTCACGGTTTTCAGATCTTCGATCTCAACTTTACCATCGAATTTAACCGATAGTTTGTTTTCTTCGGAAATGTTACCTGCAATACCTCCTACGTGGAACGTACGAAGTGTAAGCTGTGTCCCTGGTTCACCAATCGATTGAGCTGCTACAACACCCACGGCTTCCCCTCGCTGAACCATTTTATTGGTTGCAAGGTTTCTTCCGTAGCACTGTGCACAGATCCCCTTCTTGGCTTCACACGTGAGTGCAGATCGCACTTCAACCATTTCCACCGGAGACGCCTCTATGGCTTCAGCAACATCATCTCCAATATGATCGCCGGCAGCTACCAGTAGTTCTTTGGTAAGCGGGTGAACTACGTCATTTAAAGACGTACGTCCTTTTATACGCTCTTCTAGAGTTTCTACCACTTCCTCATTCTTTTTCAAGGCAGATACCTCGATCCCCCTCAGGGTACCACAATCTTCTGTATTGATGATCACATCTTGTGACACATCTACCAATCGACGCGTTAGATAACCTGCATCGGCCGTTTTCAAAGCGGTATCGGCAAGTCCCTTACGGGCACCGTGTGTTGAGATAAAATATTCGAGGATAGAAAGTCCTTCCTTAAAGTTAGACAGGATGGGGTTTTCAATAATCTCCCCACCTCCTGAACTGGATTTCTTTGGTTTTGCCATCAATCCACGCATTCCGGTCAACTGGCGAATCTGTTCTTTCGATCCACGAGCTCCGGAGTCAAGCATCATATACACCGAATTAAATCCTTGTTGATCCTCCCGGATTCGTTTCATGGATAGTTCGGTGAGTTCTGCGTTGGTAGCCGTCCAGATATCGATCACCTGGTTATATCGTTCGTTGTTGGTGATCAATCCCATATTGTAGTTGGCGATGATCCCGTCCACCTGTGAGTTTGCAGTATCGATCATTCCTTGCTTTTCAGCCGGAATAATGATATCCCCCAAACTAAACGACAATCCACCTTCGAAGGCAAATTTATATCCAAGGTCCTTGATCTCATCCAGGAAGGCCGCCGTCTCGGGAACAGAGGTCACCATTAAGATGTCACCAATAATGTCGCGTAACGATTTTTTCGTTAAAACCTCATTGATATAACCCGCAGCTTCAGGAACCTTGTCATTAAAGATCACTCGTCCAACCGTAGTTGTAATGATCTGGCTGGTAAGTTCTCCTTCTTCATTGAAATCCTTGGTTCTCACCTTGACCTCAGCATTGAGATCAACGCGTTTTTCATTGTACGCAATGAATACTTCTTCCGGAGAATAGAACGTAAGTCCTTCACCAGTTACAGGGTATTCTTTAGTCGATTGACGAAGCTTGGTCATATAATAAAGGCCCAATACCATGTCCTGTGATGGTACCGCTACCGGTGAACCATTGGCAGGGTTCAGGATATTATGGGATGCCAGCATCAAAAGTTGGGATTCCAAAATCGCTTCCGGCCCAAGTGGTAAGTGAACCGCCATCTGGTCTCCATCGAAGTCGGCGTTGAAAGCCGTACATACCAATGGATGCAGTTGGATCGCCTTGCCTTCGATCAATTTAGGCTGGAAAGCCTGGATTCCCAAACGGTGCAAAGTTGGAGCCCGGTTCAAAAGTACTGGATGTCCCTTCAGCACATTTTCCAAAATATCCCAAACTACTGGTTCTTTCTTATCGATGATCTTTTTGGCGCTTTTCACCGTTTTTACAATACCACGTTCGATCAACTTTCTGATCACGAACGGTTTGTAAAGTTCGGCTGCCATGTCCTTCGGAAGACCACACTCGTATAATTTGAGCTCCGGTCCAACCACGATCACTGAACGCGCAGAATAATCCACACGTTTTCCAAGTAGGTTCTGACGGAAACGTCCTTGTTTCCCTTTCAAACTATCGGAAAGTGATTTCAACGGACGATTGCTGTCGGTCTTAACCGCAGACGATTTTCTAGTATTGTCGAATAGCGAATCCACAGATTCCTGAAGCATACGCTTTTCATTACGAAGGATCACTTCGGGAGCTTTTATCTCCATCAATCGTTTCAATCGATTGTTTCTAATGATCACTCTTCGGTAAAGGTCGTTCAAGTCTGAAGTTGCGAATCTACCGCCATCCAGTGGGACCAACGGACGTAATTCGGGTGGAATTACAGGGACCACTTTCATGATCATCCATGCCGGCTTATTCTCGCGGTTCTTGTTCGCATCCCGCAAAGCCTCCACTACCTGAAGTCTTTTCAGGGCTTCTGTTTTTCGCTGCTTGGATGTTTCGTTATTCGCCTTATGACGCAATTCGAATGAAAGCGTATCCAGGTCGATTCGATCCAACAGATCGATCAAACACTCGGCTCCCATTTTAGCGATAAACTTATTTGGGTCGCTGTCTTCCAGGTACAAGTTTTCCTGCGGAAGGCTATCCAAAATATTCAGATATTCTTCTTCCGTTAGGAAATCCATTTTCTCGACTGGCTCTCCTTCTTCATTCTTCGCTATACCAGGTTGGATCACAACATAACGTTCGTAGTAGATGATCATATCCAGTTTCTTGGAAGGAAGTCCAAGTAAATATCCAATTTTGTTCGGTAAGGAACGAAAGTACCAGATATGAGCTACCGGAACTACCAGGTTGATATGTCCAACCCGGTCGCGACGTACTTTCTTTTCAGTAACTTCAACACCACATCGGTCACAAACGATCCCTTTGTAGCGTATTCTTTTATACTTGCCACAGGCACATTCGTAATCCTTTACAGGACCGAAGATGCGTTCACAGAATAATCCATCTCGCTCCGGCTTATGCGTACGGTAGTTAATGGTTTCAGGCTTCAAAACCTCTCCTCTGGATTCTGCCAGGATAGATTCAGGAGAAGCTAAACCAATAGAGATCTTGTTGAATTTCTGTGCTGTGTTTTCTTTATGTCTTGCCATAATGCTGAAAAAATACTTTAAATTTTGTTTGGTAGAGGCGTTACATTTACAGCCTCCGAATAAGCAGAAGACCCCCGATAAATCGGGGACTTCGTTATTCCTCTAATCTGATGTCCAATCCTAGACCCTTCAGTTCATGCATCAATACATTGAAGGATTCTGGTAGTCCGGGTTCCGGCATGGCCTCCCCTTTAACGATACTCTCGTAGGTTTTGGCTCTACCGATAACATCATCAGATTTTACCGTCAATATTTCTCGGAGCGTACTGGAAGCACCATAGGCTTCTAATGCCCATACTTCCATCTCTCCAAATCGTTGTCCACCAAACTGGGCTTTACCACCCAATGGTTGTTGTGTAATCAATGAATACGGTCCAATTGAACGGGCGTGCATTTTGTCGTCCACCATGTGTCCTAGCTTCAACATATAGATCACTCCAACAGTTGCAGCCTGGTCGAATCGCTCTCCGGTTCCTCCATCGTATAGATAGGTATGACCAAATCTTGGAATCTCGGCTTCATCGGTCAATTCATTGATCTGTTCCAAGGTAGCACCATCGAAAATTGGAGTCGCGAATTTCCGACTTAATTTCTGACCGGCCCATCCAAGTACAGTTTCATAGATCTGTCCAATATTCATACGAGATGGTACTCCAAGCGGGTTTAGAACGATGTCTACCGGAGTCCCATCTTCCAGGAACGGCATATCTTCCTCACGAACGATACGTGCAACAATACCTTTGTTACCGTGACGTCCAGCCATCTTATCTCCTACTTTCAATTTACGCTTCTTGGCGATATACACCTTAGCCAACTTTAGGATCCCTGAAGGCAACTCATCTCCTACCGAAATAGTAAATTTCTCCCTTCTAAGGTTCCCCTGGAGGTCGTTTTCCTTGATGCGATAGTTATGCATCAAATCACGAACCATGGCATTGGTACCATCATCTGTAGTCCATACTCCACCAACCAGGTGTGTATAGTCTTCTACGGCGTTCAGCATCTTGAGTGTGTATTTCTTTCCTTTCGGAAAAACCACTTCACCCAGGTCGTTGGTTACTCCCTGAGCCGTCTTCCCTCCTACGATGGCGAATAACTTCTCAACAAGTACGTCCTTCAACGCATCAAACTTGGTTTCATAT
Organism: Flavobacteriaceae bacterium; assembly: GCA_013043825.1. Taxonomy (GTDB): domain Bacteria; phylum Bacteroidota; class Bacteroidia; order Flavobacteriales; family Flavobacteriaceae; genus Aureisphaera. The sequence goes on along the minus strand of JABDNM010000231.1, from coordinate 3,244 downwards.
TTCAACTCAAGCTCTGCAATGTCCTCCTTGTCCTTAGCTCTTTTGCGCTTGTCCTTGATGGCGCGAGCAAAAAGCTTCTTGTCAATCACGACACCTCGTAACGAGGGCGAAGCTTTAAGCGAAGCATCCTTCACATCTCCAGCCTTGTCACCAAAGATCGCACGAAGGAGTTTTTCCTCCGGGGTAGGATCACTTTCTCCTTTTGGAGTGATCTTCCCAATAAGGATATCTCCTGGTTTGACTTCGGCACCTACACGGATCATACCATGTTCATCCAGGTCTTTCGTGGCCTCTTCAGAAACATTTGGTATATCATTGGTCAATTCTTCGTTACCTAATTTGGTATCCCGAACTTCCAGAGCATATTCATCGATATGGATGGAGGTAAAGATATCTTCACGCACTACTTTTTCAGAGATTACGATCGCGTCCTCGAAATTATATCCCTTCCAGGGCATAAAGGCAACTTTCATATTTCTCCCCAGAGCTAACTCCCCTTTTTCGGTAGCGTATCCCTGGCACAGTACTTGTCCTTTCTTTACTCTATCGCCTTTCTTGACAATGGGTTTTAAGTTGATGGAAGTACTCTGGTTGGTCTTTCTGAATTTGATAAGATTATAAGTCTTAGAATCTCCATCGAAACTCACCAATCGCTCTCCCTCGGTACGGTCGTACTTGATCGTGATCTCGTTCGCATCCACATATTCTACTACACCATCTCCTTCGGCGTTGATCAAAACTCGAGAATCTGAGGCCACTTGTCGTTCCAGTCCGGTTCCAACGATGGGCGATTCGGCAACCAACAAGGGTACTGCCTGACGCATCATATTGGACCCCATCAATGCACGGTTTGCATCATCATGTTCCAGGAACGGGATAAGTGAAGCCGAGATCGAAGAGATCTGGTTCGGCGCCACATCGGTATAGTGAACCGTTTTTGGATCCACCACCGGGAAGTCACCTTCCATTCGTGCAATAACACGATCAGTATTGATAGTTCCATCCTTTTTCAATGGAATGTTTGCCTGTGCAATTAATTTTTCCTCTTCCTCTTCTGCGGAAAGGCTCGTTCTTCAGGTCGATCTTACCGTTATCTACCTTGCGGTACGGAGTCTCGATGAAGCCAAGGTTGTTCACCTTCGCATAAACTGAAAGTGAAGAGATCAAACCAATGTTCGGTCCCTCGGGAGTTTCAATAGGACACAGTCGTCCGTAATGGGTATAGTGAACGTCACGAACTTCAAACCCTGCTCTCTCCCTTGAAAGACCTCCCGGCCCTAATGCAGAAAGACGACGCTTGTGCGTGATCTCGGCCAGTGGGTTGGTTTGGTCCATGAATTGGGAAAGCTGGTTCGTCCCGAAGAAGGAATTGATCACCGAAGACAAAGTCTTGGCGTTGATCAGGTCGATGGGTGTAAACACCTCGTTGTCACGAACGTTCATTCGCTCCCGGATAGTACGCGCCATACGAGCCAATCCAACCCCAAATTGAGAAGACAATTGTTCACCTACCGTTCGAACTCGTCGGTTGGAAAGGTGGTCAATATCATCGATCTCGGCCTTGGAGTTGATCAATTCGATCAAATATTTCACAATGGTAATGATATCTTCCTTGGTAAGCACTTGCTTATCCATTTCAATATCAAGACCCAGTTTTTTGTTCATTCGGTAACGCCCTACCTCTCCCAGGTTGTACCGTTGGTCTGAGAAGAACAACTTGTTAATGATCCCGCGAGCGGTCTCTTCATCGGGTGGTTCGGCATTACGTAATTGTCTGTAGATGTGTTCAACCGCTTCTTTTTCTGAATTGGTTGGGTCCTTCTGCAGGGTATTGTGGATAATGGCATAATCTGCCTGCAGGTTATCCTCTTTATGCAACAGGATGGTCTTGCTCCCGGAATCCAGGATCTCTTCGATATGTTCTTTCTCAAGAACGGTATCACGATCCAGGACGATCTCGTTTCGTTCGATAGATACCACTTCACCGGTATCTTCATCCACAAAATCTTCATGCCAGGTCTTCAGGACACGGGCTGCCAATTTGCGACCCATGAACTTTTTCAATCCTGTTTTGGTGGCTTTTACCTCTTCGGCCAGGTCGAAGATCTCAAGGATATCCTTGTCTCTCTCAAACCCGATAGCACGAAACAGTGTAGTAACCGGTAATTTTTTCTTTCTATCGATATAAGCGTACATCACGCTGTTGATATCGGTGGCAAATTCGATCCAGGATCCTTTGAACGGGATCACACGAGCCGAATACAATTTAGTTCCGTTGGCATGAAATGATTGTCCGAAGAATACCCCTGGGGAACGGTGTAACTGAGAAACAACCACACGCTCTGCTCCGTTGATACAGAAAGTTCCGGATGGCGTCATATAAGGAATAGTTCCCAGATATACATCCTGAACGATGGTCTCGAAATCCTCGTGCTCATCGTCTGTACAATACAATTTCAATCGAGCCTTTAAGGGCACGCTATAGGTCAAACCTCGCTCGATACATTCCTGAATGGAATATCTGGGCGGGTCCACGAAATAATCTAAAAATTCTAAAACAAATTGGTTGCGTGTGTCGGTAATGGGAAAATTCTCCAGGAAAGTCTTGTATAGTCCTTCCTGACCTCTTTCTTCTGACTTGGTTTCCAACTGGAAAAAATCCTGGAAGGATTTTACCTGAATGTCAAGGAAATCCGGATAATCCGGCTTATTCTGTACAGAGGAAAAATTCAATCTTTCAGTTTGCGTTGCGGACATCTATGGACGGAATTTTAATTAAATAAACAGTGATTGTGTATACTCAAAAAATAGGAACCTTTATATACACAAAATGGTCTAGGCCTTTTCCGTTATTGGAAAAGACCTAAACCGTAAGGTTTGGATCCGGGGAGCTTACTTAAGCTCAACCTCGGCTCCAGCTTCTTCTAACTGAGCTTTAAGTGCCTCAGCTTCGTCTTTGGAAACGCCTTCTTTTATTGGAGAAGGAGCATTATCTACTAATTCCTTAGCATCTTTAAGACCAGCACCTGTCAATTCCTTAACAAGTTTTACTACGGCTAGTTTTGCACCACCCGGAGCAGTAAGAATTACGTCGAATTCAGACTTTTCCTCAGCGGCCTCACCACCAGCAGCACCTCCACCGGCAGCAACAGCAACAGCTGCAGCAGCAGGCTCGATACCATACTCGTCTTTTAATATAGTAGCTAACTCATTAACTTCTTTTACAGTTAAGTTAACCAATTGT
>JABDNM010000227.1 GCA_013043825.1 Flavobacteriaceae bacterium | reverse complement strand
GTATTTACGCTATTCGATAATCGGAAGGCAATGTAATCTCCGGGGAGCATAAATTTGTGCACTTCCTTATAGATGTCGGATTCATTTTTTTTGACCCAGGCGAGTTTTGAGGCTGTAAAATTACCCGGGGCATTCAGTAGTCTTGTATCGCATTTCTCCTTACCAATTTCTTCATACGCCCTATTGCCGATCTCAATAGCACGACTATCGCACCAGATAATCGCCTTACGCAGCGAATTTCCTTTTGAATCGACCAGTACTAATCCATGCATCTGGTATGCGATCCCCACCCCAACAATGTCTTTTCCTAAAATACCATGCGCCTTTTTAATTCGATCAATGCCATTACAGACATAGCTCCACCAGTCTTCCGGATCCTGCTCGGCCCATCCTTTTTTCAAGGAAAGCATGTGCATTTCTTCCGAAGGTTCTTGCACGACACCCACACTATTTCCGGTCGACTTTTGCACTAAGGCGATCTTGATGGATGAGCTTCCAACATCAACTCCCAAATAATACATAAAAGGCTATTACAGGATGAAGAACCTAAGGTAAATTAAATTCTGTTAAAATGGATATTCCAAGGGCGCGGATGAATCTATACTCAAATTTCAATCTCCTGGCCTTGTACAGCCAGTTCTATGGGAAAAGAATAATTGGAAGATTCCATAAAATCTTCAAACATCTGGGTACGGCGCGTGTCATTATGGGCAGGATCATGGTGGAAGAAAACGAGTCGGCCTACTTGGGTACGAGCCGCGAATTCAGAGCATATGGTCATGCAGCTATGTCCCCATCCGATCTTACCCTTGATGTATTCTTCTCTTTCGTATTGGGAGTCGTGTATCAGGAGATCAGTTTTATAGGCCAGATCAAAGCCGGAGATCCAGCGATCATCATTATATAATTCATCGGTCCCGATCATGGGTTCATGATCCGGGATATAGGTCAGGGTTTTACCCTCACAGCTTATCCGAAAGCCCAGGGTGGGCCCGGGGTGAACGATATAGTTCGATTGAATGGTAAAAGGACCCAATTCGATCTCGGATTGACTCAATTCATGGATATGAGGTTGTGAGGGGATATCTCGTAAAACTACAGGAAATAAAGGTGGTGATAAGAATCGGTTGAGTCGTGTGTTTAGGGAATACGTCCCATTTTTTGGACCCCAAATATGGACTTCTCGATTGGGATCAAAGAGGGGTTTGCAAAATCCCAGACCCTGGATATGGTCCATATGAAGATGTGTCAGAAGAATATCCAGCCTTTTGCTTGGATCGTATCGATTCCAGTCAATCCCGATAATCCCTGTCCCGGCATCGATTATCAATCGTTCCTCACCATGGATCAATTCAATACATGGGGTGTCTCCTCCGTATTTTTGATTTTCGGGGGTAGAAGTGGGATAAGCACCTCGTGTGCCATGTAAGACAACTTTCATACTTTCGATTCTGTGTCCCAGAATAAGGCCATGGCCCCGACAAACTTGCCTGCCCGGCCAACAATTGGAATAGCCGTGGCCGAAATGTTCACGGAGCGCCCGTCAAAACTATTGATCCAAAAGTTGTTGTGAGCGGGCATTTGATTTTTAATTGAACTTACTAATGGAATTTTATCCGAAGGAATAGGAGTGCCGTCAGCATCAGTCGGATAGAACGATGTGCTCCACTCTTCCATGGGCATTTCACCTGTGTCCTCGAAGCGCCGACCCAATAATTCTTCTGCCGGGGCATTATAAAACAATAGATTTCCTTCCGGATCTACAATGAACACCGGAATATTCAGGCTATCGGCCAGTTGCCGACTTAGGATGACTTCAATAGCATGTCCTGCCATAATATGGTTAGTTAGTAGGGAGGAGTATACTTCAATATACGAAAATTCGAATAAGTTCTCTAATAAATTGATTCAATCTATATTGGTAATTTATGCGTCTGGATACAAGATTTGTTCTATTGTGAAATTCTAGAATCTGTAACCAACACCCACGGAGAGCACATTATTTTGATTATCCGAAGTGGAGCTAGTGTATTTCCCACGGTTACCTTGTAAGATGATCTTCACACTTTTTTTTCTATATCCCAAAACATGCCTATTGCACCAACAAACTCCTGAGCCCTTCCAACTATGGGGATCGCCGTAGCCGAAATTTTTACTTTATTACCATCAAAACTCTTGATCCAAAATGCTTTATGAGCTGGAACATGATGCGTTAAACAGATTACTAATGGATCTTCTTCAGTTGGAATGGGATTTCCATGATCATCAGTAGGATAAGTATATTTGAACAACATTTCCATGGGCAATACGCCTGTATCCTCAAATCGCATTCCCAATAATTCTTCTGCTGCGGGATTGTAAAACAAAAGATTTCCTTCCGGATCTGCTATGAGTACTGGAACATTCAGCTTATCGGCTAATTGCCGACTTAAGATGATTTCTATAGAATGACCAGCCATATTATGGTTAGTTAATAGGGAGGAGTACACTTCAATATACAAAAATTGACATTTTTCACACGAAAACCCTGAAGTTTAGGTAAAGGCGCGATACGGTTGCACATAAAAAGTTTGTGGATATGAAAACCCATAGTATATTTGCACACGCTTTAGTAAAGCAATGAAACAAGATCTGAATCTGACTGTTGTCAGAGTGCGCATTGAGCGGATAAGATCCTTGGTCTGGTAGTTCAGCTGGTTAGAATACCTGCCTGTCACGCAGGGGGTCGCGGGTTCGAGTCCCGTCCAGACCGCACCGAAGTAAATCCTTTTCACCTCAGTGAAAGGGATTTTTTTATGGCTTGCCACCAAGCTTGCTTGAAGGGCAAGGCTAAAAAAAGACCTACCCCGACGAAGTCGGTGAAAAGGATTACTACGGTGCAGGCCCACCCTCCAGGCCCTTTTCGAGGCGAATGCCGAGAAAAGAATCCCGTCATTTGAACCCGCCTACTTGATATGCCGGGCCTAAAAAAGACCTACCCCCGGCGAAGCCGGTGAAAAGGATTACTACTCTGCAGGCACACCCAGTGGGCCCTTTTCGAGGCGTAAGCCGAGAAAAGAATACGGTCTAAAGCTAACGGTATCTGCGCACCAGTTGGAATGGCTCGGCCTCACTACACTGCTGGCCCACCACTGGGGCCGATATCCGAATGCAATGAGAAAATCAATCCCGTGATTAGTCATTATGTTTG
>JABDNM010000221.1 GCA_013043825.1 Flavobacteriaceae bacterium | reverse complement strand
CTCCAGTAATACTCATGATTACGGTTCCTTCCTTCCCGTCCATTTTTCCGTCCAGGAACATAAGCAGTTCACTCACGTGCTTTTCATCTTTACCTTTCTTAGAGTAAAATTTCACATTTTTTCCATCGTCTTTCACTCGCATCAACTCTGCCAGGCCATTATTCGCTGAAACGTACTTTTGTACGTCGGCTTTCATGCGGGATCCAACTTCTTTGTTTTCGGTGATAAAAACCTTGATGTTATCCAGGCTATTCACCATTTTCATATAATCCCTTACCTCCGGGTCGTTACTTTCAATCTCGATCTCGGCCAGGAGTTGAAACATATTCTTTGTAACAACCACAGAAGTCACTTCCTTTTCATTCTCGTATCTGTCAAAGATTCCCTGGGCAGACACCATGAGTGGAGTGATTAAAAATGCGATTACTATTGCTAACTTTTTCATTCGTTCTATTCTTTTGGGTTTATTTTAATACTAAATTTTTAGATTCTGTAAAGTGATTGATCAATTTTAAGGTAGAGCGACCTTTCTCAAATTCGTTGAGATGGGCCATTTTGGCTGTTCCCTCGTTTAAATTTTCTGAAAGAAGAAACATGGTTTCTTTCGTTTTCTGAAAGGCTGCCAAGGCAGCTTCTTCTTCCGCAGTTAGTGCCGGTTGACTCAACGTATACGCTACGAATCCTATGGCAACCAATAATGATGCCGCGATTCCTAGTTTCCAAAAGCTTCCGGAGTTGTTAGATTCGGGTAATTGGAACGCTCGAACCGACTTTTCCTGCCTTGCCTGGGCGAAACTGTCAAACATAGGTTTGTAGGCAAGCAAATGGTTCGGAATGTCCTTTCCCTTGAAATAGTCCCGAAGTTCCTGCTCCTGAACGAGCGATGTATTCCCTTCGAAATAATCCTCGAGTAATCGTTCAATCTTAGCTAATTCCATAGTTGTACTGTTTTATTAATTCTTCCCGAACCGCTTTACGAGCTCGTGACAATGTCACACGGATGGTCGTCTCACTGCTCTCAAGCATCTGGGCTATCTCCTCAAAATCAAACTGCTCAACATCCCTTAACTGAAGGACTATGCGTTGCTTTTCTGGAAGGGTTTCCATGATCTTAAAGACCAGTTCTACACCATCATTGATTTCTACTTTCTTCTGAAGGTTTTCACTGTGCTGAAAATTGCTATGAACGATCTTCAGGTTGGATGCCTGCTTTGACTTCAAACGGTCCAAACAATAATTTTTGGTCATCGTAACAGCGAACGCCTCCGGATTCTTGTAGTCACCTATCTTACTCCTCCCATTCCATAATTTCAAAAAAACTTCCTGAACAGCATCTTCAGCTTCTTCACTTGAAACCAAAAGTCGTCTTGCGATGCGATAAAGCTTATCCTTGAAAGGAAGCACTAAGGCTAAAAACTCACTTTGGTTCATACTGGTTAGGTTAACGCTTCAAGGCCGTTCTTTTGTTATGACGAACCACCTTAAATTTTGTTACAATTAATTTTAAATTCACAATAATGTAAGTATTTTAGGGGTTTTATAGACTGAATGGACATTAAAAATTACTCTCATAATCACCGAAATTACCGGTTTACTACCTGTAAGGCCCTGTAATTTCGTAGAAAGAACCCATATTCCTGTGAAAAAGACCTATTTTCTACTCGCCCTATTCGTTTCCACATTATTTATTTCCTGTTTTGAAGACCTCGATGATAGCCTGCAACCGGCTTCTACATTGGAAATTCAGCAATTTATCTGGCGGGGGCTTAATTTTTATTACCTCTACAAGGCAGATACTCAAGAATTGGCCAATGATGCCTTTGCCACCGAAAGCGAATTGCAGACATTTCTAGGCACCTTCGATACCCCGGAAAGCCTCTTCGATTTTTTGATCGCTCCACAGGATCAATTCAGCAGGTTGTACCAGGATTACAATGAAATAGAATCTGCACTTGAAGGTACAAGCGCTTCCAACGGTATGGAGTACGGCCTGGTTTTATACCCGGACCAGAGCGGTAACGTTTTTGGTTATGTACGCTATGTGTTGCCTAATTCCGATGCGGCTAATAAAGGACTGGTACGCGGCATTATTTTTAACACCGTAGACGGACAACAGATCACCGACACTAATTTCAATGATCTTCTGGCTCCAACAACCTATACCCTTGGCCTGGCGACCTACGACGGACAAAATATTACCCCAACGGGAAACAGTGTAGAACTTGTAAAGTCTGAACTTCAGGAAAATCCCATTCACGTGAGTCGTACCATAGACTTGAACGGAGTAAAGGTGGGCTACCTGTTGTACAATGGATTTACCAACGAGTTTGACAACCAACTTAACGATGTCTTTGCACAATTTCAAAGTGATGGTGTTACAGAGCTGGTATTGGATCTGCGCTACAATAGTGGAGGATCTGTACAATCATCCACCTATCTTGCAAGTATGGTCACCGGGCAATTTACCGGACAAACCTACTATACCGAACAATGGAACGAAGATCGTCAACCAGAATTCGCTTCAGATGGTCTATTTGTTGACAGTTTTATCAATGGAGGACCTGCGATCAACAGCCTGAACCTGGGTACTGTCTACATCCTTACTACCGCCAGAACTGCCTCAGCCAGCGAGTTGGTCATCAATGGCCTGGCACCCTATATCAATGTTGTTCAAATTGGAGATAATACCCGAGGGAAGTACCAGGCTTCCTTTTTACTTTACGATTCACCCAATTTCCTGAAAACGGTTGAATTGAACCCTAATCACACCTACGCAATGCTCCCACTGGTTTTTCAAACAGCAAATGCCAATGGTTTCACAAATTTTGATAACGGGCTCATTCCCGATATCGATCAAAATGAGGACTATACAAATCTGGGTGTTTTGGGAGATGAAAATGAACCTTTGTTGGCGACCGCACTTGGGGAGATCTCCGGATTACCGGCTCCAGGAGGTCGAGGTTTTGTAGAGGCAGCAGAGCACATATGGGATAGCAAAGCCAATTCTCCCCTTTATGAGATCATGGTCGCAAAGCGCGATTGATGTCAAAATAATTTGTCATTGAGCTATCCTGCAAGGATCGCTAATTAATTTTTTGATCTGGCTACTCACATTCTGCTTGGAAGAAAACCCCTATTTTTGAGCATGCGAAATGTAGTACTTCTTATTCTAATTTTTCTTCTCCTAGGCTGCAAGAGTGATCAACAAAAGCTTGAAAAGACAGATAGTATACAAACCCCCGTTGAGTTTGCGAAGGGCTTCGAGATCGAAAATTTTGAGCATTACAAAATCCTTACCATTCTGAATCCCTGGCCCGGCTCGGATAAAAGCTATCGCTATTTATTGAAAAAATCGGATGTGAAGATTCCTGAAGAAGATAATTTCGATGCCATTATTCAACTACCTGTTCGGAGTATGGTGGTTACATCAACGACACATATTCCCAGCTTGGAAATGTTGGAAATTGACCAGCTTTTGACCGGTTTTCCAAACCTGGATTATATCTCTTCGGAAAAGACCCGAACACGAATCGAGCAAGGTCACATCAAGGAATTGGGTAAAAATGAAGATATCAATACTGAAGTGCTTATCGAGCTAAATCCGGATGTGGTGATCACATTCGCAGTAGAAGGAAGTAACAAGACGGTTACCACCATTCAAAGAACGGGTATCCCGGTGTTGTATAACAGCGACTGGACCGAAACCCATCCGCTGGGCAAAGCAGAGTGGATCAAGTTTTTTGGAGCTCTGGCCGACAAAGAAATGCTGGCCGATAGTATTTTTTCCAATATTAAAATGAACTACCACTTCGCAAGAGAAACCGCAAAACGAGCCGAGAGCAAACCGAGCGTGCTTAGTGGTGCCATGTACAAGGATATCTGGTACCTACCTCAGGGGAATAGCTGGGCTGCGGCTTTCATAAACGATGCAAACGGAAGCTATCTTTGGAAAGAAAGCGAGGGAACCGGAAGCCTTTCGCTCAATTTGGAATCGGTGTTGGATAAAGGAAAGCATGCCGACTACTGGATCGGGCCAGGACAGTTTACCAGCCTAAACCAGATGAAAGAAGCGCATTCGGTTTATGAAGAATTTGAAGCGTTTCAACAGGGAGAGGTTTATAGTTTTACAACCAAAAAAGGTGCTACAGGAGGAGTTCTTTACTACGAATTGGCACCAAACAGACCCGACCTGGTCTTGAAAGATATCATCAAGATCCTGCATCCAGAGTTGTTGCCCGATCACGAACTACACTTCTTTTCACGGCTTGAATGATGGAAACCCGACAATCGTATAGCATCGTGTTCATTTTGCTGACTATCCTATTAATGGTTTGCTTCATAGCGAATATTAGCCTGGGATCGGTGCGCATACCATTGGCCGATGTATTTTCGGTTCTATTTGGTGGAGAGGCTTCCAAAGAATCATTCAATTATATCGTTTTCGATTACCGCTTGCCTAAGGCGATCACTGCCCTATTGGTGGGCGGTGGTCTGGCAATTTCAGGATTGCTGATGCAAACTCTTTTTCGAAACCCCCTGGCCGGCCCCTTTGTGCTGGGTTTGAGCAGTGGAGCCAGTTTAGGTGTTGCCATACTCATTTTAGGAGCCGGGGCATTAGGTGGACTAGTGGGTGGGTTGCTTACGAGTCAGTGGAGTTTAGTGATCGCCTCGGCCCTGGGGAGCTTTCTTGTACTCCTGGCCGTGCTGGCCGTGACATTGCGAATAAAAGATACCATGGCTATACTCATTATTGGATTAATGTTTGGGAGTGTTACTGGTGCAGTAGTAGCAGTACTGTCCTATTTTAGTAGTGCCGAACAACTACAGCAATTCGTTTTCTGGTCTTTCGGAAGTTTGGGTAATCAATCCTGGAGTGGTATTCTTATATTAAGCATTTGTACGCTGGTTGGGGTCGTGATCAGTTTCTTCAGTAGCAAATCATTGAACGCCTTATTATTGGGTGAGAACTACGCCAAAAGTATGGGGGTGCGTATAAAGCGGACTACACTTGTAATTATTGTAGCAACCAGTATATTGGCCGGTGGGATAACGGCATTCGCAGGACCGATCGCATTTGTCGGGCTCGCAGTTCCACATCTTACCCGACAGTGGATCACCACTTCGAATCATCGTATCCTGCTCCCGGCAGTGTTACTCTTCGGAAGTATTATCATGCTGGTTTGTGATATTGTGGCTCAACTACCATTGAGTGAATACACCTTGCCCATCAATGCCATCACTTCCTTGATAGGAGCCCCGGTAGTGATCTGGTTACTCGTTCGGAAACGTAAATTATTATTTTGATGAATTCAGAAAAAACAGATAATGTGCTTCAAACTGAAGATCTTTCGATTGGTTACCTCTCAAAACGAAAGAAGACAACGATTGCACAGGATATTCAGTTAAAACTGAAATCGGGAACTTTGATAGGACTAGTGGGAGCCAACGGTATTGGCAAATCTACCCTACTCCGATCACTTTGTGGCATGCAAAAGCACCTGGGCGGTACCATTAAAATAAAAGGCAAGGAAATTCATACCTATCATCCGGTTGAACTCGCGACCCTACTTAGCGTTGTGCTCACCGAAGCTCCGGCTTCCCGAAATCTTACAACCACCGAATTTGTCTCTCTTGGGAGGCAACCACATACCAATTGGATGGGCAAGCTGAGCGAATTGGATAGATCGAAAGTAGAAAAAGCCATCGAGCAAACTCAAATCGCCGATTTTCGTGAAAAACATTGTTATGAGTTGAGTGACGGCCAGATGCAACGCGTTGCTATCGCCCGGGCCCTTGCCCAGGATACAGAGATCATCCTCCTGGATGAACCCACTACTCATTTGGATCTCTATCATCGAGCCGCAATTTTAAAACTATTGAAGAAATTATCAGTCACTACTGGAAAGACAATTTTATTCTCTACCCACGAGATCGATCTGGCTATACAGCTTGCAGATGAAATGATCGTGATGACCAAAAACAAAACGATCACCGGATCTCCCCGGGAATTGATCCGGCAAGGACATTTCGACGCATTATTCCCCAAGGATACCATCTCATTTGATGCCGACAGCGGCCGATTTACCATTCAGAATTAATTATCTTTACTGAAAACTTTTTTGAATGAGCGAAACCTTCATTGTTTTTCTAATCGGTGCCATTTCGGCCCTTGCCGGGGCCTATGTTGGCAATCTCATCGCACGATTGAAATCGAAGTCGGAGACGGGTAAAATGGAGGAACGATTGGTGCAGTTCAAGGAACAGGAAGAGAAACTTAACGAGCGCTTTGAAGGTACTTTGATGGAGCGGGAGGAGATTAGGAAAGAAAAGGATTTCCTGAATACTGAGTTGGTAAAACGCACTGCCCAAAACGATAACCTAGAGAAAAAACTGCTTGAACAAAAAGAGGAGTTGGAGCAGCTTCAGGAAAAATTCACCAAAGAATTCGAAAATCTTGCGAACAAGATCTTAGAGAATAAGTCGGAAAAGTTTACCAAACAAAATGCCGAGAAACTGGATGTCATCCTAAAACCACTTCAGGAAAAAATAGATAAGTTCGAGAAAAAAGTGGAGGAAACCCATAAGGAGAGTATCGATAGACACGCGATGTTACGC
>JABDNM010000219.1 GCA_013043825.1 Flavobacteriaceae bacterium | reverse complement strand
TAAATAAAGAGCAAATGAGTCCCTTCCTGATCGGCTCGATTGTAGAAATCTCCAATGGTGAGAATTCCATCCAGATCGTCGATGAGGTCTTCCCTGTCCAGATGGAACATATCGATGGCTAATTTACAGCCCCAGAGTTTACAACCCGAATCGGAAAGTATTTCCAGAAACTCCCCGATGGGAGGCACATCCAGCTTTTCCATTTCTTTTTTCATCATCCTGGTGGCCAGTGCTTCCACGCCCGGCAGCCCTCCCAACATGGTAGGCATGTGCATGGCTGGATTTCCAACGGTTGCCACATGTAAATGGTCCAGTTTTTTCTTCTGAATGGCTTCCAGGCCAAAGAAGGTGAAGAATATTTCCGATTCGATCCCTTCCATCCTGGCTCCGTTCGCCATCACAAAAGCTGCATAGGCATTTTCGATTGTCCCTTTGGAGAGGATAAATAACATTTTTTTGACTTTTGTGCTCATAGTAGCTTGATTGACGATTGCGATTAAATACAGCTTTTAGGCTTTGGAACTCCAGCGATCAAGGTTGCCTTCTTCAAGGGACCACCCGGGAATAATCCGTAAAACTCTTTTACATTTATGACTCCACTTTTTTTGATCCCTCGAATTGACAAGGGCTCATCATTCCGGTGCTTGTCGTGAATGTATTCAATAACTTCCCAATGACGTTCGGTGAGGTTAATACATTGTTCATCTGCGAGACAAAGACAAACTTCTTTGTCCCATTGATTAAAATCCACTAAGTAGCCTTCGTCGTTCACCTGGATTTCTTTCTGTCCAACTTTTTTTATCATGATCAATAGTTTTAATTTTTCGATTATTTAATGGTTTCTAGTTTCTTGCCTTTTGTCGACATCTGTGTTGAAACAAAAGGAATATGCACTCCTTTTATGAGCATATTCCAATAGACCCAACGAAAGGCCATTTTCCCCATATGATTTGCCCTGCTTTCCTTCAACAAATTGAGAGGACCTACTCCCGGGAAAGGAAAAGTTCCTTCTACGGGCTCCTGGGTGTAGTTGAAATCGATCAACAATGCCTTACCATTACCCGTTTCCACAAAACAATTGGAGTGACCGTCAAATTCTGCCTTCAGCTCTTCTCCTTTGATGTAACGTTGAATGTTCTCGGTTAAGATCTCTGCTTCAAAATGCGCAACCGATCCGGCCTTTGAGGCAGGTAAGTTGGTTGCATCACCAATGGCAAATATATTATCGTGATTGATCGATTGAAGTGTGGCTTTGTGGGTTGGAACAAAATTGAGATCGTCTCCCATACCGGATCGCTCGATCATGGCATCTCCCATATTGGTGGGAACTGTTACCAACAGATCGTATTCAATCTCGGTATCGGCATAATCAATGATCTTATTGTTCTCCTGGTCAACTCGCTCAATATTGAAATCGGTGACCTCCTTGATATTCTTTTCCTCCAACAGGTAATGAAGTGTCTTCGTTGCTTTAGGTTTTGTAAATGCGCCGCTAAGAGGTGTGACGAAAGTGATATCTACTTTATCTCGCATTCCCTTGTTCTTAAAGAACGAATCGGCTAAAAAAGCAAATTCTAAAGGTGCCACCGGGCATTTTATAGGCATTTCCGAAATGTGTACAACCAGCTTTCCGCCTTCCCACTCGCGAAGTTTGTTTCGAAGTGCTTTTGCCCCATCATAGGTGTAGAAGTCGAAGATATTCTCGTACCATTTAGGCCCACTCATACCTTCGATCTCTTCCGGGGCGATCTTGGCTCCGGTAGCGATAATAAGAATGTCGTAAGACAGCGACTCACCATCCGCCAGGGTGACTTGGTTTTGTTCCGGAATGATCTGTTCAATTTTCTTCTGAATATAATTCACCCTTTTTGGGATGAATTTCTTACCGTTCTTTTTTACTTGTTTGGTAGAATAGATGTCAAAGGGTAGAAAAAGGAAACCGGGTTGGTAATAGTGTGTCTTTTCCTGATCGACTATGGTAATCTGCCAATCGTTCTTTGGTAACTTCGAATTGAGATGATTAGCCATCATTGTTCCGGCGGTACCAGCGCCTAATATGAGTAAATTCTTCATTTGTAATGGTAGTTTGACTTAGACCGATGTAAGGACCAGGATCTATTTTCTTTTGGACAAAAATAGCTTAGGGAAATTTCACGCTAAATGACCATTGTCATACTTCACAATGCCCTTGGTGAATAGTTTAGCCATCGTTAAAAACCCCAAAGAACCAGTGGTTATTTTCATGCGAACGATGACTTAAATTGTTTATTCGCAGGTTGCCACAAAATATACAGACTCTATGAAATCTATCTTTTTATCTCTTGTTATTCTATGCTATTCAAACACCATATTCTCGCAAGTTGGTCATATTATGCAAGGCGCAGGGGCCGTGAACATGTCTATGGGAGGTGCTGCTACAGGCCAACCTTTAGATATCTCAGGGGCATTGCATTGGAATCCGGCTGGAATATCCCAGTTCGATGGCACCCAGGTTAAACTGGATATTGGCTTGTTTTTCTCTTCTCCAGAGCTATTTTCCACCGTACCTGAGTTTAATAGTATGGGAGAACCCACGGGAAGTTTTTTTAGTGGTTCTACCAAAGATGATCGCGGAGTCTCGCCCATGCCATCTTTGGCCGTTGTCTGGGGCAAAGAAGAAAGCAAACACACTTTTGGTGCCTCCGCTATTGGTATCAGTGGATTTGGGGTCACCTTTCCCGAAAGTACTAGCAATCCTATAACACTGCCCCAAAGTATGGGTGGCTTCGGCAGGATCGAATCGGATTATATATTATTACAAATTGGTTTTACCTGGGCTTATGAATTAACAGAGCAACTTTCGGTTGGAGTGGCCCCTACTTTCGACTATTCTACCCTCGAGTTAATGCCAAATCCAACGGCGAATCCTACATCGGCAGGATATCCTTCAACAGACAAAGCCTCGGCAATAGGGTTTGGCGGACAGGTGGGATTATTTTATGACTCCGGTTCCGGATTCAAGGCAGGAGCTTCCTATAAAACGACCCAGTATTTCGAGGACTTTAAATTCGATAACACTTATTTGGACAATTCGACAGGCACCAACGAATTCAACATGGATTATCCCGCTATTATTTCGTTAGGGTTAGGGTATTCTACTCCAGCCTTAGACCTGGCCGTTGATTATAGATATGTTGATTACGAAAACACAGATGGCTTTTCTACTACGGGCTGGACTCCCACCGCTTCGGTTTCGGGGTTTGGTTGGAAAAACATGAGTGTTGTTTCTGCGGGCGTCCAATACAAAGGAATTGATCGATTGCCATTACGAGTAGGGTATACATATAGTACAAATCCCATTGAAGGGGACGTTGCATTTTTCAACATACCCGCTACAGCCATCATAGAAAATGCCTTTCAATTTGGTCTAAGTTTCTCTGCAGATAATAATTTGATCCTGGATGGTGTTTTCCACTATGGTTCAAGCGGAGGCACCACTTCGGGACCGCTGTTGAACCCTATGTTCATTGGGAATTATCCACCCTATGGAGCTATACCAGGAAGCGATGTTTCTTACGACATGACAACTTCACTTATCATGATCGGCGCCCGCTACACATTCGATGGTAAAGAGGAAAAGACGAACTAATTAATACAGATTTGAAATTCAAAAAATAAAAGTAGAATTCTATGCCTAGCAAACACTTAAAAGTTGTGCCTCTGGAAGAAGCAGTGGGTGTTGTTCAATCCAACAGCAGAGTATTCTTCCAGGGCGCTGCGATGACTCCAAACTTACTTATTGATGCCTTGTGTGAAAGGTATGATGAGCTCGAGAATGTAGAGATCGTCCAAATCCACACCCACGGTGCTGCCAAGTATCTGCAAGAGCCTTACAGCAAAGCGTTTAACTTGTTTTCATTTTTTGTGGGAGACAATGTTCGGCAAGGCGTAAATGGAGGAAAGGGAGATTATATCCCTGTCTTTCTTAGTGAAATTCATTGGTTCTTCCGAAGGAATATATTACCTATTGATGTGGCATTTATCCAGGTTTCACCTCCCGACAAGCATGGTTATTGCTCGCTGGGCGTTTCAGTGGATATCACGCTTCCTGCAATCCAAACAGCTAAGAAAGTGGTTGCGGTGATTAACTCGAATGTTCCACGAACCCATGGTGATGGTATCATTCACTCCTCAAGAATAGACCATGCGGTGATGAGCGACCAGCCTCTGCATTTGGCCACATTGACCACCCCAACAGAAGTGGAATCCAGGATTGGACAGCATATCGCCGGTCTAATCGAGGATGGCGCCACTTTACAGATGGGGATAGGAAATATTCCGAATGCGGTTTTGAATAATCTGCACAATCATAAAAGACTGGGTATCCATACCGAAATGTTCTCCGACGGATTGTTACCCCTGGTGGAGGCAGGAGTGATAACCGGGGAGGAGAAAAATATCAAAACCGGCAAAATTGTAACCACCTTCGCCCTGGGAACACAGAAACTGTTCGATTTTGTGGATGATAACCCAACGGTGCATTTTAAAGAAGCCGGATACACCAATGATACCTCTATCATTAAACTGAATCCTAAAGTGACTGCCATAAATAGTGCGATCGAAATAGACCTTACCGGTCAGGTTTGTGCAGACTCCATAGGTACCTATCAATATTCCGGGGTGGGTGGGCAGATGGATTTTATTCGTGGGGCTTTTCTTTCTGAAGGGGGGAAACCCATCATTGCTATGCCATCTGTAACAAACAAAGGAATTTCCAAAATTACACCCTTACTGAAGGAAGGGGCAAGCGTCACTACCACACGGGCTCATGTTCATTATGTCGTTACCGAATATGGAGTCACCAATTTGTTTGGGAAAAGTTTAAAGCAACGAGCCAAAGCACTTATTTCTATTGCGCATCCGGATCATAGGGAGCAACTGGAGCGAGCAGCTCACGAACGATTTTTGGTTTAGGGCGTAAGAAAATAAAAAAAAATCCAGTCATTCGACTGGATTTTTAGATTTGGTTTATGATTAATTAAAGCTTGAATTTCTCTGTAAAGGTTCGACCTTCCGTGGATAAGATCAATTTGTATTTACCTGGTAATTTTGCGTCCAGGGCCAATACTTTACCAATAACCTTTGTCGATCCAACAGTTTCGGCATGTAGCAACTCATAATACCAGCCGCCGTCATCGTCTGTATCGAAATACAATTGTATCTCCAAAGGTTTTTCCTGTAAGGACAACTGACTTACAAATAGCAGGTTGTCCTTGATTCTTACCATAGGCTTGAAAAGGGTATATTCCTTATCAAGATCGAAGACTACTTTTCCCTCGGTGATGGTAAAAGGAGTAATATTGATCATTGTATCTTTGACTACCTCCAGAGAATATTGTCCGTCGTTCAAAGATCTAAGGTTCATGGATTCTTCGTAGTATAACGTATTGGAAGCGATCCAATTCAATACTGTAGATCCAAATCGGTTTTTTACGATTACCTGGTCACCTTTCTCGATCTTTTTGAGTAAAGCCAACGGTTTGATTTCATGCTTAATTTCTGTGGTGCTTGCAACTTCGGCTGCAAAATTCAATGTAGTTGTAAGCAAAGCAACTAACAGTACACCTGTTTTAAAAACTTTTTTCATAGTATTAAGTGTTTAAGTTTCAGAACAAATGTAGACTGTCCCTGGGCGATTTGAATCAACCATTTTATCCAATATATATGCTATATTAACCCAGTATAAACGTTAATAAATTATTAAGAGGTAATTTAGCATATATTTTAGGTAATTTAGCATAGCTCTTAAACCAGGCTTGTTGTAATTTTACTTAAAAATTTGATGATGCAGAAACAACCGGCATTAGAGAAACTCACTCCCGGTTTTGGAAGTTCTATTCTGGTGCGCCAGCATTTGGAGAACAGAAAAATGAAAAACGCTGTATGGCATTTTCATCCCGAATTGGAGTTGGTATACGTGAACAAAGGACGGGGAAAGCGACATATTGGAAATCACCTGTCTTATTTTAATAACAGTCAGTTAATCCTTATTGGCGCCAATTTGCCGCATCACGGTTTTACAGACCGGCTCACCTCTAAAGGTAGGGAAACTATTGTTCAATTTAAGTCCGATTTCTTAGGGGAGCACGGTTATGAAGCGCCCGAATTGCATGCTGTCACCACCTTGTTCCAGCGCGCGAAAAAGGGAATACTTTTTGGGGTTGAGACGAAGAGGAGGATGGGGCCAAAGATTGAAGCATTGGTTACGATTGACGGCTTTGAACGGATGATGGGATTTTTGGAGATCCTTAACTACCTGGCGAATACCAAAGACTATGTCCTGCTTAATGTGGACGGTTTTGCATTTGAAGCAACGCACAAAGACAGTCTTAAAATTGATATCATATATAAGTATATCAACCAAAACTTTCAGACTCCAATTCCTCTGGAAGCCATCGCCGATCAGGTTAGTATGACTGTTCCCTCTTTTTGCCGCTATTTCAAAAAAGCCACGGGCAAAACTTTTACTCAAGTAGTGAATGAATACCGGGTAGTGCACGCTACCAAGTTATTGACTGAAAGCCAGTTAAGTGTAACCGATGTTTGTTATGCGAGTGGATTTAATAATTTTTCGCACTTCAACAAGCAATTCAAAGCCATTACCGGGAAAACAGCACTGAACTACAGGAAAGAGATCAAGTTAATGATCGATTCGTAGGCGTGACAAGCTCTTATCGCCCAAGTTTTTCTAATGATAAAAGCCACCTACTTTCATTGTTGCCTATTTCTTCGGATAATTAATGTCAGTTAGCGTACTTCTTAAATGTAATTTTAGCATTCGCTTCCCCGCCGTTGTTTTGAAATATCGTTCTCTTCTTATTGCATCTTCTTTTGATACAAAAAACTCACAGTAGACTAGTTTTAACGGTCTCCTCTTTGATGTACTAATGGTTCCGCCAGAGTTATGATCTTTTAGACGTCTCATAATGTTGGTGGTAAAACCATGATATAACAAAAAATCTTTTTGACTCTGAAGAACATATACGCAAAAAGGGAGAACCATATTATTTGGAATAAAAAAACCCACTTCCTTAAACCAGGGAGTGGGTTTTAACCTTTTTGTTTTTCGCAGCGAAGTAGAATTTCATTCACTTCACCGCGATAAAGTGAGCTCCGCTCTACTTTATCGCTCCTCCTCTTGGACTTACTTCGACTACGCTCAGCATAAACTTCTCGTCCAAGTTTTTCTCACGAAAAAAAGCCACTCACATTCGTGAATGGCTTGTTGAAGCTTCGCTCCTCCTCTTGGACTCGAACCGGACCGAAGGTCTTCGTAGAAGTTGAATGGTCCTGTGGACCTTTCAAAGTGAGGTGCCAGATGGTGCGCTGGCGTGTCCTTGAGTTTGAGTCCAAGAACTCACAAAACAAAAAATCCAGCCGTTAGGCTGGACTTAATTATGCTCCTCCTCTTGGACTCGAACCAAGGACACCCTGATTAACAGTCAGGTGCTCTAACCAACTGAGCTAAGGAGGAAGGCTATTTTCCGTTTAAACGGACGCAAATATAATTTATTTTTATCGCTCCCAAAAAAGAATCAATAATTTTTTACTACTTGATAAAATGCCTGTATATGTCATTTCCAAAGGCAAAAACAAAGAGCGAGATCAAAAAGATGAAGCCTACCACTTGCGCGTATTCCATAAACTTGTCACCAGGCTTTCTTCCAGCCACTAGTTCGTAAATTAAGAACATGGCATGTCCGCCATCCAATGCCGGGATAGGCAATAAATTAAGCACCCCCAACATAATGGATAAAAAGGCAGTGATCTTCCAGAATATTTCCCAATCCCAGGTGGTGGGAAAGATCTTCGCTATCGAGATAAAACTCCCAACGCCTTTATAGGCTCCCGTACTAGGGGTAACCATAATCTTTAGTTGTTTACCAAAATCTTTAAAGGTCTTCACAAAGCGTTTGGATCCGGCCCCAAAAGACTCTGCAAACGAATATTCCTTTACCGAAAGATTATAAAACCCAAGCTTTCCGAGGTCTTCCAATTTAGCACCCGTCACTATCACAGCCAGTTTTCCATCGGCGTTCGTATAGATGGGATTAGTGAATGTATTTCCATCTCTCAGGACCGTAGCCTGGAGTACCGTATCCTTTTTGGAAGCTATATAGTCGGAGATCTCGTCATAGTAGCGCAGCCCCCGATCGTCCACATCCAGAACGATATCATTTACCTGTAGCCCCTTCCCGGCATTGGCCGAAGTATCCGGTATTTCAGCAATTAGAAATGGACCTCGGAAGCCTATGGGCCGGGTTTCGGCATTGGTGTCCACCAATTGTCCAATGAAGTCCTCTGGGACCTGTAAGTCCATTTCCTGGCCATCTCTGCGTATCTTGATGGTTTCGGCGAAAAGCAATCCCATGGCCATTTCATTGAAACTCTCAAATCCTTCTCCATCGATGGAAACTACCTCATCCCCGGTTTGAAGCCCTGTCTTTTCAGTCATGAACTCGCTTACAGCCAACGCCTTGCCAATGTCCTTAGAAGCAAGGATCTGTTCTCCCCAGGTGTACATCATACCAACATAGATGAGCCAGGCCAATATAAAATTCACGATCACTCCTCCCAACATCACGATCAATCGCTGCCAGGCGGGTTTACTTCTGAACTCCCAGGGCTGAGGTGGCTGGGCCATCTGTTCCTTGTCCATGCTCTCATCGATCATTCCGGAGATCTTCACATAACCTCCCAGCGGCAACCATCCTATTCCGTAAACCGTCTCTCCAATTTTCTTTTTCAACAAAGCGAACTTCACATCGAAGAACAGGAAGAACTTCTCCACCCGCATCTTGAAAATTCGCGCTGGGATCATGTGTCCCATCTCATGCAAAATGATCAAAAGCGAAAGACTGAGAACGAATTGTAATACTATAATTAATATTTCAAATGCAGTCATAATCTCTTAAATCCGTTAAGAATCGCACAAAAGTAACCTATTCATACCGTCTAAAAAAATTAATAACGTCCCAGCGTTAAGTATTAGAAAACTTTTAACTGTTACAACTTTAAGGTTCTTCCAATAGGTGGTAATTTTGTGGAAATCTTCAGTGTTGCATGCTTCGATTTTTTGCCAAGTATAAATTCTTCGGAATCGTTCTCGCCCTACTTTCCGTAGTGATCATTTTCAGCATCTATTCGGTACTGAAACCCAACCCGAAATTGAAGGTGTATCAGCCAGCCGATTTTAACCCTGAAGTGGTGGATAGCACGCTTCAGCATGTAAAGAAATACCACACCATTGCTAATTTCAGCCTAGTGAACCAGAATGGAGAAACCGTTACCCAGGATAACTACAAAGGAAAGATCTATGTGGCCGATTTCTTTTTCACTACCTGCCAGACCATTTGCCCCATCATGACCGAGAATATGGTCACCCTCCAGGAGGAATTCAAACTAGACCAGGATGTCTTGTTACTCTCACATTCAGTCACACCGGAAATAGACAGCGTACCGCGGCTAAAACAATATGCCTTGGAAAAAGGGGTGGACGATTCAAAATGGAACCTCGTAACAGGAGATCGCAAGCAGATCTACGACCTGGCCCGCAAATCCTATTTGGCCGTCAAAGACTATCCGGAGGGCCAGCAGTACGATATGATCCATACCGAAAACTTCATTTTAGTGGATTCGCAAAGGAGGATCCGGGGAATTTATGATGGAACGAATTCAGAAGAAATTCGAAAGTTACTGGAGGACATTTCGGTACTGAAAACAGAACGATAAAATCCTTTTCCTTACTCGACATTTTCACCTACATTTGCATTGTTTAAAATCAGTCTAAATAAGCCAAGTGATCACAATTGCCCACTTAAAGAAAGGCGAACGCGCTATTATCAAGGAGTTTCCGGTGGATCTGGTTCCGCTAAAACTACTCGAGATGGGTTGTCTGCCTGGCAATGAGGTTACTCTGGTGCAAACTGCTCCCTTCCAGGATCCATTGTATTTGAATATCAACGGAAGCCATTTGGCCATTCGGAAGGAAACAGCGGCCCAGATCGAAATAGAATTGATCCCCTAATATGGCCA
Organism: Flavobacteriaceae bacterium; assembly: GCA_013043825.1. Taxonomy (GTDB): domain Bacteria; phylum Bacteroidota; class Bacteroidia; order Flavobacteriales; family Flavobacteriaceae; genus Aureisphaera. The sequence goes on along the minus strand of JABDNM010000219.1, from coordinate 9,524 downwards.
AACAATTGAATGTCGCGCTTCTTGGAAATCCGAATACCGGTAAGACCTCGGTGTTCAACAGGCTCACCGGCCTGAATCAGAAAGTAGGGAACTACCCGGGGATCACAGTGGAAAAAAAAGAAGGGATCTGTAAGCTACCTCGTGGTGTTAAAGCCCATGTTCTGGATCTTCCTGGGACCTATAGCCTGAATGCTTCCTCCCTGGATGAAAATGTGGTGATCGAGCTGTTACTCAACAAGAATGACAAGGACTTCCCCGATATAGCTGTTGTGGTTTGTGAAATTGAGAACCTGAAGCGGAACCTGTTGTTGTTCACTCAGATCAAAGATCTTGGAATACCTACCATCCTCGCTATCAACATGTCCGATCGCATGAAACGGAAAGCAATTTCTTTGAATATTCCTGAATTGGAAAAGCGATTGGAGACCAGGGTGGCACTTATCAGTTCAAGAAAAAATGAGGGATTCCAGGAACTCAAAGAACTTATTGCCAACTACAATCAAATCTCCACCAAGCCTTGTCTGGATGCTTCCGTGATCGCCCCCGATTATTTCGATCGATTGCGCAAAACCTTCCCCAATCAAGATTTGTACAAGCTGTGGCTGGTGATCACCCAGGATGTGAATTTCGGAAAGCTGGAGCGGAAGGATTTTAAGGGAACGGCTTCCTTTCAAACCGAATCCAAAAGTAATTTAAAACGCCTTCAGCAAAAGGAAACCATCAAACGGTACCAGTTCATTAATGAAACGCTCAAAGAAACCATGGCCGTTGATACGGCAAATGCGAAGGATCTTCGTTCGGTTTTCGATCGAATTCTTACCCACAAAGTATGGGGCTATGTGATCTTCTTCGGAATTCTGTTGCTCATTTTTCAGGCTATCTTCGATTGGAGCAGTTATCCCATGGATTTCATCGACAGCTCTTTTGCCAAATTAAGCGAATACCTGAAGGACACCTTGCCAACCGGCGATTTTACCAGCCTCATTGCTGAAGGGATCGTGCCTGGATTAGGAGGGATTGTGATCTTTATTCCACAAATCGCGTTTTTGTTCCTATTCATCTCCATTCTGGAGGAAACCGGTTATATGAGCCGGGTGGTTTTCTTGATGGACAGGGTGATGAGGCGATTTGGATTGAGCGGTAAGAGTGTTGTTCCATTGGTTTCAGGAACGGCCTGCGCCATTCCAGCCATCATGGCGACCCGGAATATCGAGAATTGGAAAGAGAGATTGATCACAATTTTAGTAACCCCTTTCACGACTTGCTCGGCACGGTTGCCGGTATACCTCATTATCATTTCTCTGGTAATCCCGGAGGAACGCATTCTGGGAATTTTTAGCCTGCAGGGATTAACACTCATGTTTCTGTACTTACTTGGTTTTGCAGCAGCTATTTTCTCTGCCTACTTACTTGATAAAGTCCTGAGGATTCGCAGTAGGACATTCTTCGTGATCGAAATGCCCAACTATAAGGTACCTATGCCCAAGAATGTGTTGATCACTGTGATCGAAAAAACCAAATCATTCGTGTTGGGAGCCGGAAAGATCATTTTGGCAATTTCTGTAATCCTTTGGGTACTGGCTTCCTATGGTCCGGGAGAATTTAACGATGCTGAAGAGATCATCCGAAATGAAATAGGAACAGAACAACTTTCAGAAAAAGAAATTGAAACGAGGATTGCTTCCTTCAAACTCGAGAAATCGTACATAGGAATTATTGGAAGAGGGATCGAACCGGCCGTGGAACCCCTGGGATACGATTGGAAGATAGGGATTGCGATCGTGAGTTCCTTTGCTGCCCGAGAAGTATTCGTGGGAACACTGGCGACCATTTATAGTGTAGGGAGCGAGGAGGAGGAAACCATTAAAAATCGAATGGCTGCGGAGGTAAATCCCATTTTAGGAACTCCCAGATTCAACTTTGCCAGTGGTATCTCGTTGCTTTTATTTTATGCATTTGCGATGCAGTGCATGAGCACGTTGGCCATCGTTCGTCGTGAGACCAACAGCTGGAAATGGCCGATGTGGCAATTGAGTATCATGACATTAATCGCCTATGTGGTGGCATTAGGAGCCTATCAATTCTTAAAATGATTATCTTTGTAATATGCAAACGGTCTTAGTGATTATCACCTTCGGAATAGCAACCGGCTTTTTATTGAAAAAGTTTGTCTGGAATCCTATTTTCGAAACGCGCCAAAGGTCTGCCGGCACCTTGGATGGTCAAAAAACCAAGTGTGGTGACAAGGACTGTGGTTGTCATTGATCATAACTTCTCCTTGGTCACGATAAGCTTATAATCCCGGTTTCCCATATTCTTTGTGGTTGGAGGAGGAACCAACACACTGGCATAAAATTTAAATCCGCTAATTTCAGCGATCAAATTTTCGTTGGCCTTTCCTACAATAACTTCGACTTCTTCGGAAGTAACACCATCTGCGGAAACTCCCAGTTTCACGACTGCACGTCCGGCCCAGACGCAAACTACATCGGTTGGGCAGCGCGAATCCTCCATTACTTCCATGAATTCAATCGCTAGCTCTTCGGTGGTAATTATTTCACCTAAATCGAGCCGTATACCAATTTTTGGCGTTTCGGCCTTTTCTTCCTGAGCAACGGCGAAGGCCGATAAAAACATTAGTAACAATGTAACGTATTTCATTGGGTGTTCCTTTTTTCTAAAGATACTGTAAAAATCGTGCCACGTCGGCTACCCACGAAAAAGAAAGAAATCATCCTTCATGGGTTCGATCTTCTCGTCCTTATTGGTAATGATGTACTCCAGGGCCAGATCGGTGAATTCCTTACCTTTTTCGGTCAAGGAGACGATTTTATGGTCTATGGTGATCATGTTGTTCTTCAGAGCCAGGTCCAAAACAGACTGCGACCGTACTTTTTGCCAATTGATGTGCTCGTTGAGGTGGTTGATGTGACGCTCTCTTTCTTCGGAATGGTTATTCAAATGAAGCAAAAAGGTGATGAGAGATACTTCGGTACGTTGCTGCTTATGCCGGTACAAAACAGCCAAAAGGCCTTTATTTGGCGCAAATAGATAAACACCCAGAAACACCAGCCCAAGCACCGTAGTCATGGATCCCGAAATGGAGGCGTCCAGCCAGTGGGCAACCCAATATCCTGCCAAGGCAGAAAATATCCCAAACCCAACAGATAGGAGCATCATCTTTTTTAAATTGGCGGTCAATAAATAAGCAGTAGCCGCAGGAGCTATCATCAATGCAACGACCAGGATCGCACCCACCGCATCGAAGGCACCCACTACCGTGATGGAAGAAACCGACATCAACCCGTAGTGCATCACGATGGGGGAGATCCCCATCGCAGATGACAACCCCGCGTCGAAAGTGCTTACTTTCAATTCTTTAAAAAAGAGGAAAAGCAATACCAGCGTGATCAATAAGATGCTCCCCATGATCCAAAGTGACTTCGGCCCCAGATCGACACCCGATAACAGCAGTCTGTCAAAAGGCGCAAAGGCCAATTCGCCCAAAAGTACAGCATCGACATCCAGGTGAACATCGTTGGCGTTTTTCGCGATCAGAATAACACCTATACTAAATAGGGCAGGAAACACCAGGCCTATGGCCGTATCTTCCTTAACCAGTCCGGTTTTTTGAATCGCTTCTACCAATACCACCGTGATCACACCGGTAAGTGCCGCAAGTAAAATAAGTATCGGTGAGTTAAGATCATGGGTTATGAAGAATCCCGCAACGATCCCGGGTAATATGGAATGGCTAATAGCGTCGCTTATAAGAGCCATTTTCCGCAGCACCAAAAACACCCCGGGGATGGCACAGGCAATGGCTACCACCATGGCGATGAGCTGTATTTCTATTTGCGGACTACTCATCTTCTTGCTGATTGTATAAATTCTTAGCCTTTCTAAATCCCTGGGCCGTCATGGACCAATCTTGCCCGGTGAGCGTGATCCAGTTCTTCTCCTCCAATTTCTGAAGTGTTTTACGTGTAAAGCCCTGAAAATTGTTTAGGATCTTGACGGCATGGGGATGTGTGAAATCCTCATGGGTTTGAGCGATCCCGTACATGAATTGCAGGGTCTTTTGAAGCTGTAGATCCCGACGATTCTTTCTGAAGCGTAGCTCACGAAAGAGCAATCCGCGTCCGGGCGAAAATATAAAGGAAAATGTAACAAAGACTGCAGCTACCAGAACGATCACCGGCCCTGTGGACAGATTGTTCTCACTCGCGCTAATTGCCGTACCAAATACTCCGGAAAAAGCGCCAAAAAGCGCCGCCAAAAAGACCATGGTGCTCAATTTGTTCGTCCATTGTCGGGCTGCTGCTGCTGGCGCCAATAGCATGGCGCTCATCAAGACTACCCCTACAGTTTGAAGCCCCAACACGATGGCGAGAACAATAAAAAAGGTAATAAGAATATCGATAAAGCGAGTATTGAAGCCCAGGGTCTTTGTATAATCGGCATCGAAAAGCAGGATCTTGAATTCTTTCCAAAATAGCAGGAGAATAACCAAGCTAATACCGGTTACGAGGACCATGAGAGTGACATCTTTTTCCACGAGGGTAGCCGCCTGGCCAAAGAGGTATTTGTCCAGTCCGGCCTGGTTGGCATTTGGTTGCTTCTGAATAAAGGTGAGCAATAACATTCCGAAGCCAAAAAAAAGAGACAGGATCAACCCAAGAGCCGTATCGGTCTTCAAATGGGTCTTGGTGATCATACCCCTAATCCAGAATGTTCCTATCAACCCACTAACCAAAGCACCCAATAATAAAATATTCGTGTCCTTCGCCCCGGTAATAAGAAATGCCAGGGCGATGCCTGGGAGGGCGGCGTGAGAGATCGCATCTCCCAGCAAACTTTGTTTCCGAAGCACAGCAAAACTTCCTAACATCCCGCAAATAGCCCCCAACACAGCTGTACCTAGCGTGATAGTGCGCAAGGTGTAATCGGTGAAGACAAGTTCGAAATATTCGGTGAGTGACATTATTGATTAATAGCTACTTTGTAATTAATTCCGTAAGTCTTGGTAAGATTATCATCATTGAAAATCTCCTTCACCGGGCCCGTAGCGATCTTTTTTACATTCAGAAAGGTCACCCAGTCAAAGTATTCGGGAACTGTTTGCAAATCGTGATGTACTACAACCAAAGTCTTGCCGGCCTTCCGCAGTTCTTTTAAAATATTGATGATCGCGATCTCCGTGGTCGCATCAACCCCCTGGAATGGTTCGTCCATGAAATAGATGGAAGCATTTTGAACGAGTGCCCTGGCCAGGAATATCCGTTGCTGCTGACCGCCACTCAACTGACTTATCTGTCGGTGCTTGAATGCCAACATGCCCACCTTCTCCAAGGCTTCAAGCGCTGCCTTTTTTTCTTTTTGCCCGGGACGTTTTATCCAACCTAAACTTCCGTAAGTTCCCATCATCACTACATCCAGGGCAGTGGTGGGGAAGTCCCAGTCCACACTCCCTTTTTGGGGAACATAGGCTACCTGTTTACGCTGTTCTTCATAGGGCTTCCCGTAAATTGCCACACTACCTGCGATGGGCTTAATGATCGCCAAAATGGCTTTGATTAGGGTTGATTTACCTGCGCCGTTTGGCCCAACAATAGCCATTAGGACACCTTCGGGTATAACCAGGTCGATATCCCAAAGTACCGGTTTGTAATTATAAGCGACCGTGAGGTCATCTACTTGTATGGCTATTTTTTCACTCATTATTTAAGTGCTGAAACGATGGTATTTACATTGTATCTGAACATCCCCAAATAGGTGCCCTCATCGGTTCCCCGGTTTCCAAGTGCGTCACTGTAAAGCGATCCCCCTATTTGAACCTGATTTCCTTTTGATCGTACGGCTTCCTGCAAGGCTTCGATGGTGCGCCGCGGAACCGAACTTTCAACAAAGATGGCCTTTACCTGCTTTTCTATGATGAATTCGGAAAGTCGCTGTACATCCTGCACACCCGCTTCCGTGGCGGTAGACAAACCTTGTAAACCAACTACCTCAAATTCATAGGCTTTTCCGAAGTAATTGAAGGCGTCATGCGCAGTGACAAGGATCCTTTTTTCCACCGGAAGGGAATCTATTGCCGCTCTTATTTCTTGCTGAAGTACGTCCAATTCACCCAGATACCTGGTTAGATTTTCCTGGTAATAGCTGGCATTTTCGGGATCTTTTTCTGAAAGTACAGAACTAACCTTTCGTGCGAACGATTTGAAATATTCGATGTCGAACCAAACATGGGGATCGTAATTGGATGCAAAATAATCGGAACCAATTAACCCGCCTTTATCCAATTCTTCTGCCAAGGCCACCATGGTTTTAGTTGGACTTTGCATCTTTTCAAAAACGTCCACCAATTTACCCTCAAGGTGAAGGCCATTGTAAAAAATAATATCGGCATTGTACAATTTGGACACATCCCCTTCGCTCGCCTTGTAGAGGTGGGGGTCTACTCCCGCACCCATGAGGCCTTGTACCCTCACCCTGTCACCACCGATGTTTTTCACAAGGTCTGTGATCATGGTTGTGGTGGTAACTACGTTCAATTCATCCGATTTTTCCTCGGCTTCCTTGCAAGAGAAAAATGCCAGGAGAGTGAGTGTTAGTACGATATATGTGGATTTCATTTTCATCAATTAGGAATTCGATAACTGAGTCCGGCACTTAGCAACAGGTCTTGCCCGTCTGTAAGGCTAGTTCCCACTGTGGCATCTGCCTGCAGGTTGTGCATAATAAGGTAGGTAAGCCCTGCATCCCAGAAGTGATTGGCACTGCTATCCTCCGGGAGGTCACCGTATAGTTCGGCATAAATACCTAATCCCTGAGCGACACTAATTCCATAACTCAGGGTGTAGATATAGGCGATCTCCGGCGAATCATCACCCCATTGCGCTCCCAGGTTATAGGATAGGCTCGAATTTTCGGAGAGAGTATGGGCAAATGAGAACCTGAAATCGGCCCCGGTGGTTTCGGGTTTGTAATCCTTCGATGCACTGAAGGGCAGCATAAGATGGCCCAGCAAGCCTATGGTGGGAATCCAACCCTTCTCCTGGCTTATGTTCACCTTCATCCCGGCCAACAGGGGAGATAAGCCTGAGCTCACATCCATGAGTTCGGTGCCGTTGATCGAGGTTTTTCCTTCTTCAAAATTCCAACCCAAGCGAAATTCGAAATTATCGCACAAGCCGTACCTCAATAATGTGGTGTTGTATCCAATCACCTCCTGCTTGATCCTTTCACCCAAGATCGTCTCCTCGAATGAAGTGTAAAATGCGCCGGTCTCTATTTGTAGAGTTCCTTTAGGAACTGTTAGCGGAGATTCGGTCGCATCCGGGCGATCGGTGACCATGTCTGGGATTTCCTCTGTATCCTGGGCGTGAAGGCTTATCGATATCAAGATTATCGGGAGCATTAAAAGTTTCAGTTTGTTCATATTAGTTGGTTTGTACATAGATATTTTCGGCTATAATCTTCGAAATAAAAAATTGATCTTTTCCTACCTGGATGATCATGGATCCATCAAAGAATTCCTTCCCAAGGACCTGCATTTTGGTACCAATTGTGATGTTTTTTTTGTCGAGGTATTGTAGAAATTCGCTGCTGGTTTCTTTTACACCCACACATACACCGCGTTGTTTTTTCTTCAATTCTGAAAGCAATTTTTTCTCGGTGGGCTTCACATAACCGTCCTTATCCGGGATAGGGTCACCATGCGGATCAAAATCGGGGCTGCCCAGATAAGCATCCAACCGGGTGATGAGCTTATCGCTTTGAACGTGTTCCAGCTGCTCGGCGACTTCATGCACTTCATCCCAATGGAATTTCAGCTTGTCCACCAGGAATACTTCCCACAGACGATGTTTACGAATCACCTGGGTGGCGATCTTTTTACCGCCGCTGGTGAGGGTCGTCCCTTTGTATTTCTTATAGGAGAGCATTTTCTTCTCGGCCAGCTTTTGTACCATATCGGTTACCGATGAAGGTTTTGTCTCCATGCGTTCGGCAATGGCATTGGTGCTCACGCCACCCTTGGACTCCTGCTCTAAATGATAAATGGTTTTGAGATAATTCTCTTCAGCTAATGAAAACATGGGGCAAAGGTAAAGATATATTTTGATATATACCTTAAAAATATTTAGACTAACCTAAATATTGGAATATAGGGCTTTATACTTTTGCTTCAAGAGGCTTGTTTTTCCTAAAATTGTCGTTCTTTCTGAATTTGTTCGTAGGCTTCCTGTACTTTTCTGAATTTGTCCTCTGCACCTCTACGATAGGCTTCGTCCATATGCTGTAGTTTGTCCGGATGGTACTTTTTCACCATTTCCCGATAGGCTCTTTTGATGTCCGAAATGGTAGCCGTTCGCTCTATTTCCAGGATCTTGTAGGCACTGTCCGGGTTTTTGAAGAACATGGCCTTGATACTTTCCAGATCACGGGATTGAATCCCCAGAAAAGAAGCAATTCGGGTAATTTCCTGGACTTCGGGAGAAGATACATGGCCGTCGGCATTGGCAATGCTGAATAGGAAGTGGATCACCTGCAACCGCGACTCGTAGCGCATTCGGTGGCGTAACAAGGTTGCAATCTTCTGGGCAGAGACTTCCCGGCTCTTGATGACGTCATTGAACACCCGAAAAGTGGCATTGGCCCGTTCTTTTCCGTAGGCTTGCACAAAATACTGACGCACGTAATCCAGTTCGGTTTGATTTACCGTACCATCTGCCTTGATCACCAGAGAGGCCAGTGACAACAGGTTTAATTCAAAGTCGGCCGGCGAAACCCGATCCCGACTTTGATTGAAAATAACACGTTTACCCGATTTCGTTTTTCCGGAGATCATGTTGTCGAAGATGCTTCCCAGGAGGAAACCGATGATGGCTCCGGGAAATCGGAAGAAGGTGTAACCAAGGATGGCAGCGAGCCAACGAATCATCTACAGGAGTTAGGATTTAATTACGAAATGCAAAGATAAGTAATGCATTAGGTCTAAATGTTACGCCCTTCCGATGAATTTGCAAATTACAATTAGCAAATACCAACTTTAAACTACCTATCTACATGAATTCGGCAATTGAAAATTAGGATTTCTTTAATTCCTGTTACAATCATGCTCGTTAAAAATTAATTACCTTTGTACTGAAACTATTGCCATAAAATCTTAAATATATGTACCCAGAAGAATTAGTAAAACCCATGCGTGAAGACCTGACCAGAATCGGGTTCGCCGAATTATATACTGAACAAGATGTTGCCGATGCACTTTCAAAAGAAGGAACTACCCTTGTGGTGGTTAACTCGGTTTGTGGTTGCGCAGCGGCCAATGCACGGCCAGGGGCTCGTATGTCGCTCCAAAATGCAAAAACACCGGATCATTTAGTGACCGTATTCGCAGGAGTGGATACAGAAGCCGTAAATGCGGCCAGGGCGCAGATGGTGCCATTTCCTCCCAGCTCTCCGTCCATGGCTTTGTTCAAAGACGGCGAATTGGTGCACATGTTGGAACGCCATCATAT